>JABDOU010000267.1 GCA_013043085.1 Acidimicrobiia bacterium | reverse complement strand
AAGTCGGTGTGCCAATGTGAGGACGTGCATCCGAAACCTCCGGTCCGCCAGTAGCGTCTGAAGGGTATGAAACGGCTCTGGCTGGTATGGATGATCTCGGCGACGCTGGCGATTGCGGCCTGTGGCGAGGACACGGCCGCATCGTCGACGTCCAGCTCGACATCGACCTCGGCTCCGTCGTCCACTACGACCTCGACGACCATGCCAGATGCGAGCGATGAGATTGATGCGGACTGCTCCACCGCCTACGGGCGTGTCGCCTTTATCGAACTCTTTGATACGGGGGAGCGGGTCTGCCGGCGAGTCGGTGACTATCAAGAATTCGTCGTTGTCAATCGAACCTCCGAGACGGTCGACCTCACCTGGAGCGATTCCACGGTTTCGATTCAGGTTGGCGAGGTCTTTCAACCGGGAGGGGCCGTGTCCGACCATCTCGATGTTGGCGTGCATCGCATACAAACCAATCGGTCGCCGATGACGATCGAGGTCGTGGACCCGGAGCGAAGCCGTTTCACGGATCAACCGATGCTATTGCGGAAGTGGGCCGACATTCGGCCTGGCGACTCGGTCGCCGACGCCGAGTCCAGGCTGGGAGTACCGATCGTCGTTCCGGTCGAAGAGAACGGATCAGGGGAAGAATTCTGCGAGTACGGATTCGTCGAAAGCGACCCGTATTCGCCCGGGATCATGATCCACGAAGGCACCCAGATCGTTCGCCTTGACGCATACGCTCCCCAACATCAGACCGCTTCCGGTATTCGCATCGGATCTACCACCGACGACGTTCTTTCCACCTACCAGGACAAGATCGAGCGCCGTCCGCACGAGTACGCCAACGACGGCGAGTATCTGGTGTTCGTTCCGGTCGATGCCATAGACGCCGATTACCGGGTTGTGTTCGAGACCAACGACGACGGCGTCGTCACCACATTTCGCAATGGTCTGGCCGGACCGGTCTCGTGGGTCGAAGGGTGTCTATAGCGGATGTCTCCACTCCGCAATCGGTAGTCTCGACGTATACCAAACGGGAACCCCGATTGGAGCTTTCTGTACCGAAAGATCATCATCGGCTTGCGCGACAGATTTCGCTGCGTTGCCCTCGACTATCCCGGATTCGGACTTTCGATTCATCCGGTGTCGTACGGGTACTCGGCAGAGGAACACGCAGGACATTACATCCAGGAGGATGCGCCAGATGCAATCATCGAGGCGATTGCCAATGCCTACGCACCATAGGCCAGGCCGGGATTCGAGAAATCAGCTTCCGGTAGCCTGACGGCCATGACATCACTTGTGAACTCCTCGCGTCGCACCCTGGGCAGCCTCTCTGTCGGCCCGATTGCCTTCGGTTGCTGGCGTTTTGTCGGCATGCCGGTCGACGGTGCCCGACACGTGCTGGAGTCGGCGCTCGACAGCGGCATGAACCTCATCGATACCGCAGATGTCTACGGACTGGATTGGGGAGGCACCGGTTTTGGTCAGGCCGAGGAATTGCTCGGAGAAGTGCTCGCGTCCGACCCGTCGCTGCGCGATCGTATGGTTCTGGCCACCAAAGGTGGCATCATGCCCCCGATCCCGTATGACAGCAGCGGTGAGTATTTGGAGGCCGCGTGCGACCGGTCGTTGCAGCGGCTTCGGACAGATACGATCGATCTTTACCAGATCCATCGGCCGGACCTCTTCACCCATCCTGCCGAGTTGGCATCGGTTCTGACGTCCCTTCGTGCTTCAGGCAAAGTACGAGAAGTAGGCGTTTCGAATTACACCCCTGCCCAGACCCGGGCGCTCCAGGCGCACCTGGCGTTCCCGCTCGTGTCGACCCAACCACAGTTTTCGGCATCACATCTTGCACCGTTGCGGGATGGCACGCTTGATCTCGCCATGGAACTCGGCCTCATCCCTTTGGCCTGGAGTCCATTGGGTGGCGGTATGTTGGCCAGCGGCGAAACGGGAGAAGGAGCGCCTCGCTCGGAATTGATCGAAACCCTCGACCGGCTGGCCGAGCGTGAAGGAGTAGATCGGGCTTCGATAGCGCTCGCCTTCATCCTTGCGCATCCGTCAACACCGATCCCCATCATCGGCAGTCAGAAACCGGACCGGATCGCGTCCTCTACCAAAGCCTTCGATGTCAACCTCGATCGCAACGATGTATACGACATCATCGAGGCATCCGAAGGGGTTCCGCTTCCCTGATCGTGGACGAGTTGATCGAGCGCTCCGCCACCATTGAAGACCTCGATGCATTCATAGAACTCTTCGCAACGTCCGATCGGACTGACATCGGCGAACAGTTTCTCACCAGGGACGATATCGAGCCAAGCTGGGAAGCGCCGGGTTTCGACGGTACTCGAAACACGCGGTTGATCTACATAGGACCTGTGCTTGTCGCCGCAGGCATGGTGATCGGCCGGAGAGCGTGGGGGACCGTCCACCCCGATTTCCGAGGCCGGAATATCGGTTCCCGCCTGATCGAGTGGACGGAACAAGCAGCAGCGTCGGTTCGCATTGGCCAGTCAGTCATCGAAACCCTGGAAGACGCCAGAGCGCTCTTCATCGAACGCGGTTACGAGACTCTCTATACGTCATGGGTGCTGCGATATGACGAAGACCGCAATGTACCCGACTCC
>JABDOU010000264.1 GCA_013043085.1 Acidimicrobiia bacterium | reverse complement strand
GTGTGGGGAAATCCCACCCTTCGCGGTGGCATGGTCGTAACCGAAGGATGGTTCGAGAGTCCGTTCGTATTCCTACCGGATCGCGCAAGGATCGCACGGTTACGTCGAATCGAACCGCAGGACGGTGCCGAACGGTGCGCGGTCATCCTGGCGGCCTGGAATGATCAGAACTATCGAACCCGGGGCAAGCTGGCTACACGACTTGCTGAAATGGGCATCGCATCTGTCATGCTCGAGAATCCCTACTACGGACTCCGTCGGCCATCCCCGGAACCATGGCAATCGATACGAACGGTCGTCGATCTCGCCCGGATGGGTAGAGCCGTCATCGAAGAAGGTCGGGCGCTCGTCACTTATTTCCGGAACCGCCTGGGCTACACCGTGGGAATCACGGGATACTCAATGGGTGGTGCCCATGCAGCCTATGTGGCCACCACGATGCCGGACCCCGTCGCAGCCGCCCCGCTTGCCCCGAGTCACTCACCCGCAGCTGTATTCAAAGGGAAAGCGCTTTCGGTGGGCGTGGGCCTCAGCTCTGATCACGATACGGCGCGGTTCCATCGGTATCTGGAGTCGGTGTCCTTGTTGAATTTCGAGCCGCCTCCCCACACGGCCGCAGCTGTTCTTGTCGCGGCCAGCGACGATGGGTATGTTCCGGAAGAGTCGGCTCGGGCGATCCACGAACACTGGCCCGGATCGAAGCTCGTCATCACAGGCGGAGGCCACGCCAGCCTGCTTGTCGCCCGAAAACCCGTCCTGCTTCGAGCCATCAGGGATAGTTTTGACAGGCTGCACGCTCTCGAAAGATCCAATTAGCCATGCAGGTGAGTATCCGCGGGCCCGTCCATTTCAAGGATTACGGCGGAAAAGGGCCGCTCATCCTTCTCATCCACGGTATCGCTTCGAGTTCGGCGTCATGGGTTGCGCTCGGGCCGCTGCTCACCGATTTCGGAAGGGTGCTTGCCATCGATCTACCGGGCTTCGGTCGGTCACCACTCAAAGGACGAAGCGCTGATGTCGAAAGTCAGGCCGATCTCGTTGCTACCTTCATAGAACGGGTATCAAAGAAGCCCGCCGTGATCGTCGGCAGTTCCCTCGGCGGTTTGATCTCCTTTATCACTGCCGCCAGATATCCAGAAACGGTTGAGCGACTGCTCCCGATAACTCCGGCGGTCCCGGGGATACGATGGACCCATCTAGGCGCCAAGAACCTTTTTGGCTTCATGATCCCGACCATTCCTGGCCTCGGGTCTGCGATCATGCGGTGGGGGAGCTCGAACGTCAGTGCTGAGACGCACGTTGAATACGCTCTCGCCCACGTCACCCACAACCCTGAGCGCATCGCACCTGAAGTCAGAGCGGCCATAGTCAAGGCGACCACCCGGTGGTTGCGGAGCCCCGACTACTCGGCGGCCTACATCAGCTCCATGAAGTCGCTCTATCCGTTCGTCCTACAGAGCCGAGCGTTTGATGAAGAAGTCAGGTTGATCGAAGCCCCGACCCACATCATCGGCGGTCGCAAGGATCCAGTCGTATCTCATAGGAATCTCGAAAGGGTGATCGGGGTTCGACCGGACTGGGAGTTGACGCTCCTCGACGACGTTGGACACGCCCCGCACATCGAAGAACCGGATTGGGTAGCCGAAATCATGCTCGAATGGCTTCGAGCGCCTGCGAACGCCTGACTGGTTGTCTGGCTCGCTTGTGGAACCCGAAGAATCACCACACGAGACAACCGACGGTCCGCCAGACCGCACCAGGCCGATACCCGCCGAGCCAGACGAACCCGCTCGCAAGGATTTCGGTCCGATTGATATCGTCACCTGCCATGCAGAGGGCGAGGTCGGAGACGTCATCGTCGGAGGCGTCGAAACTCCACCCGGCTCCACGATCTGGGAACAATCGAGATGGATCGCCGACGACGGTCGCCTGCGTGATTTCGTGTTGCACGAACCCAGAGGAGGGGTGTTTCGTCACGTCAATCTTCTCGTTCCGGCGGTCGATCCACGAGCAGCCATGGGCTTCATCATCATGGAGCCTGAGCACACTCCGCCTATGTCGGGCTCAAACGCGATGTGTGTCGCCACGGTCGTGTTGAACACGGGCATCGTGTCGATGATCGAACCTGAAACGCGGATCGTCCTCGAGGCACCAGGTGGCTTGATCGAAGTCGTCGCCCGTTGCCGCAACGGAAGAGCAGAGCGCGTTTCCATCGACAACGTACCGAGTTTCGCATCTCAGCTTGGCGTGCAGCTCGATGTCGAGGGATTCGGGACCTTGACGGTTGACACGGCCTACGGCGGAGACAGCTTTGTTCTCGTCGACGCCGGCCAATTGGGCTTCGATATCGTTCCCGCCGAGGCTCGTGAACTGGCAGAGATGGGTGGACGCATCACGCAAGCCGCAAATGAGCAGCTGACATTTCACCATCCCGAGCAACCGGGTTGGTCGCACTTCTCCTTCTCTCTGCTATCAACTCCACATTCATTTGACGATCAACACGGAGCCTTCGTGATGAGGAACACCTGCGTCATCGATCCGGGAAGGCTGGACCGATCGCCAACCGGTACCGGACTCTCGGCTCGAATGGCGGTGTTGAGAGCCCGGGGCGAGATGCGAGTCGGCGATTCCCTGCGTATGACGTCAATCATCGACTCCGTTTTCGTCGGTACGATCCTGCGCGATACCTCCATCGGAGACCTCCCGGCGATCATCCCGTCGATTTCAGGCCGAGCGTGGATCACGGGGTCGACCCGGCTGCAGCTCGATCCATCCGATCCGTGGCCGAGCGGCTACCGGCTATCCGACACCTGGCCCCAGCGAGCTAGCAAGAAGCCGAATTAGCCCGGCGCCGGGCCAATTCCAACAACCGGGCGTGCGCATACTCGTGGATGACTGCATGAACGAACAGGTCGCGCGGAACATCGCGATTGGTGCGAATGAGAGGATTGAATCCGCCCGGGCGCCAGCTCAGAAACAGGCTGTCACCGGTTAGTTCCGAGAGGATGGACAGGATCGACTCATCCAACTGCAGGGAGTGAACAGCCTTTCGATATTCGGTCGTCGTAGTCAAGAAGGCAAATGCAACATTCATGAAGCACAGGCCGGTTTCGAGATCGAGGCGCATCACCCGACGGTGGTCACCAGCGGAGAGTTCACCCACTTCCAGCATCGTGTAGTCGAGGTGCCGACCAGCGGGTGGTGGCAAATCCTCCCCCTTCAACCCTGCCAGCACCTCATAGAGATTGAGGTCGTGCGCAATCACCGCATTGTTCGCCAGCTCGTCGAGGTTCACGGGCCGCAGAACCGGTTCTGTCAATCCCGTGTTGCGAGCAATGAATGCGAGAATATTTGTCTCGATGACGAAGTGTCGCAGCAGCAATCGGCCGCCCTCATCTGAGACGAATTTCGAGAGGAACCATATCCCGAGACGATCCAGGAGATCGTGGTTTGACCACTCGAACGGCATCAATCGTTTGACCACCAGCACAACGGTGACCACGACACGGCTGGCCAGCCGTGCAAACGGACGGAAATATCGGTAGCTCCAGCGGCGCTGATCCTCAGCCAACATCCCCAGCGCTTCGCGATCGAAGTAGAAGGTGGGATCACCGGCCAGGGCATCCACGATGCCGGGTCCGCCTACATCGACCAACCCGGGGACGTTCTCACGCACGATCGATCTCTTCGAGTTGAAGGGCATACAACCTGGCGACCACCCTCGCCGTGTGGATAATTGCCGAGGCAACCTCCGTCGTTACTACTGGCGATCGGAGAATCTCGAACATCTTTTCTGTGTGTTGCTCGTCGGCCTCGCCGTGGTATTCGAGGAAGGTGATCTGATCTGCAGATAGCTCGAGTTGCTCGCGGAGAAGCCGCACCCAACGGCGTGCCTTGTTGGCACCAAGGCCTTCGATGATGTACATGGCGCCCAAAAGGTCGAGTGGATTCTCTCGACTTGCTTGATTGAACATGTATGCCGAGAGAGCCTCGGATCCCGCGTTCTTCTGTCTACCGAGGATGTCGTTGATATCCCCGCCAACGGCGACAAAGTCATCCTCGAGCATGCGAAAGTCGCGTTGTTCCTCAGCTGCATGTTCTATGAACTCAGCACGCAGATCGGTGTGTTCATCCGTCAGGTTTGAGGCTGCCCTTGTGATCCACCTCGCACCTTCCTTGACCTGCTGGCGGAGATTGAGCAGCAGATTGCGATAATCGTCCATTGACGCGTTCCGCCCCTCGATACGGCGTACGATCGGCACATGCGTCAGAAGTTGCTCGAATTCGGCCCAAACCAGCGCAAGATCTTCGAACAACGCTGGTGACGTCGCTGATTCGGCGGTCGAATTAGCCCTTGGGTCCCCGGTCTCGATGTCCGAATACACGGGCGGGGCGGTCGGGCTCTCAACGGCCACGCATGTGAGATGCACGAATGAGACCGAGAAGCGCCCGGACTCTGGAACCATCAGAAGGATGCGATCCCCTGGCTTGAATCGACCTCCGTTGAATGCTTCCTCCAACATCACGTAGATGCTGGCCGAACCGGTGTTGCCACGACTCTGGAGATTTGTGAACCACTTCTCCTCAGGAATCATGAGATTGGCTTCGGACATGAGGCGAACGATTTCCGGCCGAAAATACTCGGAGCTGTAGTGGACCAGGAGATGATCGATCTGTGCCGGGTCAATCCGTCCCGCCCTGACGAGACTCACGTATTCCTCGACACCGACGGCGACTATGGCGTTGAGGATCGAAGTGTCCTGGCGCAGGTTCAGCATTCCTTCGGCGTCCGCACCCGCAGGTGTCGGTTGATCCTGCCAGGTTGACCCAGCTCGAACCTGATCCGATGCGTTCACGCCGGCATACATACACACGTCGAAACGATGAGCATGAGATACGAGGTGACTCCAGTCGACCTTCAAAGACAGGCCGCCGGGTCGGGGCCGATCCTCTACAACCACCGCTCCGGCGCCGTCCGACAGCATCCACCGCAGGAACTCGGCGTCGAAGCCTGTATCGGATCCAAATCTGTCAGCCCGTAGCGTTCGACTCACGAGTTCCGACCCAACGGCCACACCGATGCGATGGCGACCGAGCCGAACGGCATCTTCAACTGTTTGCAGAGCGGCAATTCCAGAACAGCAAACACCGCCTGCCGAGAGAATCTGTTTTGGTCCGCCACCAAGCCTGCCATGAACCATCGAGGCGAACCCCGGCACAGGCAGGTCACCTTGTGATGTACCGGTTGCGAGAATCCCGACGTCTACCGGACTACGTCCGGCATTTCGGAGAGCGGCTCGGATTGCCTGCTCGGCCAATTCCTCGTTCAACATCGTCGTTTGACCGTGCCGATCCAGGGCGTAGTGACGTTTCTCGATCCCGTTCGCCGCCAGCATTCGGCGCCGCAATCGGTTGGATGTTCCGGCAGTACTACCGATGAACTGGTCTAGTTCGTCGTTGCCGATTGGGAGACCCGGAAGGTAGGAACCCACCCCGGTGATAAACGCATCCATCGTCGTGTCCTTTCATCACTGGCTTTCCAGCCGTTGATATCAAGGATCGACGTTCAAGCGCGATTGCGCTATCAGGGAGAACCCGGATCTCTCAACCGGGCGAGCCATCAGACGCGGGACCGTGTCAGCGTTCGAACGTCTCGTCGAGAACCGCGCGCAGTCTCCGCTCTCCTGCGCCACTAGCGAACCACCACACCCCCATCGCGAGCGTGGCCACGGTGAGGACGCCAAGAGACAATCCGTACCTGACCTCCCATCCAGATAGCGTCAGCAAATTCCAGCCGAACGTGAGACCTGCCACATACGAATAGACCCCGATCACGGTGTAGAAGAAGGTCATGAATCCGAACCACGTCGGGGCGCGATCGAGGGGGATGGTGACGATCTTGGTGGTGTCGAGGGGAAAGAGGTAGGTCTCTTCCATCTTGTGCGCTACCAGGAGCTCGCTACCGATTTCTCGATTGATAAAGCCTTCTAAGGCATGGGAATAGTGCCTGGAAAAGATGAGATACGATGCGTCGAAGGCGGTTTGGGCTGCTCCGATCAGGGCTACGAAAGGCACGGCGAGAAACGCGGCCTGGATTCCCCAAAAGCCAACACCGAAGAGGACAAGCCCGACCACGGTGGTGCGGAATATGTCCGTGAAGAATTGCCTGTGATACATGGCGTTCATACCACGCATTCGGCTCAGTTGTTGTGCGGCCAACTCGAGGGCTGTCATCAGAAATCGGTCGGCCAGAGCCGCAGGGTTCCATCGGTGCACACTGCGGCGAGATGACTCGAATCTGGAGCGTACGCCATGGCGTATACGTCCCCACCATCCCATTCACGCGTACCTACGATCGAACCATTTCGGTTGATCGTTACGATGCTTCCATCGATTGCCACTGCCATGAGCGAACCGCCAGGGGCTACCGCGAGAGGACCAAACCCACCCACCGGAACGGCCTCTTCGACCATCCACGAACTGGTGTCCCAGATCCGAACCACACCTTCGGCTCCAAGTGTGAACAGCTGTAAGCCCGATGTCGAGAACGCAACCGAGCCAACAGCACGCTCGTGACCCTCCAACCGCTGTGATGTCCCCCGTATGAGATCGAACACGAGAACTTCGCCACCATGTCCAGCAGCTGCGACCAGAGTCCCGTCTGCCGATAGATCGACAGTCGTCATCCTGCCACCGAGACCCTCAACTTTCAGCGATTTGCCCGGCTCCGTGAACACAAGGACCGACCCGTCATCGGAAGCCGACACGATCGGACTTCCGTGGGCATGGGCAGCTACCGCTCCCACTCTGTCGGAATGACCGAAAAGCTCGTACCGCAGATCGAGGTCCGGGAGAGCCCACAAACGGACTTCAGAATTGCTCGACCCGGTGACCACCTCACGCCCCAGGGATGTGAATGCCGCACCGTTTATGGCGGCCTGGTGTGCACGAACTTCGCCAACGTTGTCACCGGTCCGACGGTCCCAGAGCCTCAGAAAGCCGTCCATACCTGCAGTGGCAAGGGTTGCGGAGTCGGGGGACCAATCGATCGCCGCCGCAAAGCCGGCGTGTGCATCAACGATCACCGCATTCTCCCCTTACGTCAGCCTGCGCCTATGAGCCATCATCGTCCAGAAAAATATCGGTCTGTAGTTGGGCATCAGGACCGTATTGGTATTGAGCAAAGTCGACAATACCTTCTTCACGCAACACATCTTCGTCGATGAAAAAGTTTCCTGTCGTCTGTGCCGCATCCCGGGTCAGAATCGCATGCGCAGCGTCGGCCACGATGGACGGGCGCCTGGTCATCGACATTGCGGCGTCACCGCCAAGGAGGTTCTGG
>JABDOU010000343.1 GCA_013043085.1 Acidimicrobiia bacterium | reverse complement strand
CGATCGCCGTGAGTTCAATTGCAACAGTGATCGCACTCATAGTCGGCTTGCCCCTCGCCTGGTTGCTGTCTCGATCGACCAGCGTGTGGGTTCAGGTGACGAGAGGATTGCTCCTCGTCCCGATCGTGTTGCCACCGGTCGTGAGCGGTGTTGCTCTTACCGCCGCATATGGCCGCCGCGGGATGTTTGGTTCCGTAGCCGAACGGGTCGGCATCGCCCTTTCGTTCACCACGGCCGGAGCCGTGGTCGCGGTTCTGTTTGTCTCCATGCCTCTGCTGGTTCTGGCTGCCGAGGCCGGCTTTCGCCAACTCGACCCCGGCTACCTCGACATGGGAAAAACTCTCGGCCTTCGACCGTGGGAGCGGATGCGAGGAATCGTTTTGCCGATGTCTCGTAACGCCATCCTCGCAGGTGCAGCCCTCACCTGGAGTCGAGCGATAGGCGAATTTGGTGCCACGATCACCTTCGCAGGCAATCGACCTCAAGTCACGCAAACCTTGCCGCTTGCGGTCTTCCTCGGCCTGGAACGGGGAATCGACGAGGCAGTCGCCCTGAGTCTGCTGGCCGTGGCTGTTGCCGTCGCTGCGGCAGCCATTACCCGGCTTGGATGGCTCCGAACATGACGCTCGAAGTCGACATCGAATTCGAGCGTTCTGACTTTGCGCTCCGGGTTCAGACCGCGATTGGTCCTGAGACCGTTGCAGTCGTTGGCCCAAACGGCGCAGGCAAGTCGACGTTGCTGCGCTGTATCGCAGGACTGGAACCTGAGGCTCGCGGGCAGATTGTTTTCGACGGTAGACCCTGGTTGCGAGGTGGCGTCTCCGTACCCACCGAACTGCGATCAATTGGCATGGTTTTTCAGGACGATCTACTCCTCCCTCATCTCGACGTTGCCTCGAACGTTGCGCTCGGGACAACCGAAAACCCGGAGATCTGGCTCAAACGATTCGATCTCGCCGATCTGAGAGATCGATACCCCACCCATCTGTCGGGCGGCGAACGCCAGCGAACTGCAATTGCCCGCGCCTTTGCGCGCAATCCTGATGTGGTGCTTCTGGACGAACCGCTCTCTGCGGTCGATGTAGAGCGGCGACCGGTTCTGCGAAAACAAATCCAGGACGCCCTGGCAGTGCTACGCGTTCCGGCCCTCGTTGTCACCCATGATCCAGCCGAATCTGCGACCATCGGGGAGCGGATTGTGGTGATCGAACAAGGAGCCGTCACCCAGGACGGGACTGTCGATGCGCTGACGACCAGGCCTCGAACAACATACGTAGCCGAGCTGGTTGGTCTCAACCTCTACGTCGGAACCGCAACCGAGGAAGGCGTATTCGTCAGAGACGCAGTGCTTTCTTCTGCAGATTCGATCCGAGGACCGGTCTATGTGACAATCCACCCACGAGCGGTCTCACTTCACACCCGGAAACCTGAGGGAAGCCCCCGCAATGCCTGGATGGGCGCCATCGCCTCGTCAGACACCAGCTTCGACCTCGCCAGGTTGCGGATCGCCGGACCGATCGACATCACGGCTACCGTGACTCATGCCGGCCTGGCCGCCGTAGGGGCCACAGTCGGAGACCAGGTGTGGGTGAGCGTGAAGGCCTCGGAAGTCCGACTCCAGCACCGGTAGGGAACATTCGGGCGACGAATGACGTTGTACACGTGATGAAAACCCGTCCTTTGCTCGCGCTCACTGCAGCGGCGATCGTGCTCGCCTCGTGTGGCGGCACCTCCACCTCTCCAGCCAGCGACCCTGCCACAGCACCGACTACCACACCTGCGACGACTCTGACCGCAGATCCTGATACCGAGACATCGGCGACTGACTCCGATGAGCAGCCCACTTCACAGGAACCTGCGGGCCCATCTCCCGATTCTGAACCTGCCGAAACCGAGGTTGACCGAATCAACGGGCCATTCCCCGAGTCACAGTTTCCCGACGTGATCGTCGAGGATCTGGCCGGGGGCCAGGTCAACACCAAATTCCTCGCCACGCTCGACAAACCTGTGCTTCTGTGGTTCTGGGCTCCCCACTGACCATTCTGTCGGCGCGAGGCGCCGGCAGTCGAGCAGTTTGCTCGACAGAATTCGGAAATAGTCCAGGTCGTCGGGCTCGGGACTCAGGACTCCTATCAGGAGGCAGTCGACTTCGTCGACACCTATGACACGACGTCGTTTCCCATGCTGTGGGACCCGGGATTCGAGTCGTGGCAGCAGCTCGGTGTGCGCGGTCAACCTGGCGCGATCTTGTTCGATGAGACGGGAACGGGACGTTTCCAATGGTTCGGGTCATTCGACCTGGAGGAAGTGCTACTGGCTGTCGAGCAGCTGTAGCTTCCCGACCGCTGGCTAGCGTTTGACGGCCAATTCGATCTCGACGCCGAGATGATCCGATCCGGAACTCGCAACCGTCCTACGATCGATCACCTCGAGCCCCTCGGAATGAAACGCGTGATCGATGGGAATCATGAAGGGACCGAGACCAGCAGGCCAACTCGGCTGCAATCCCGAGCTTCGAAGGGAGTTCTGGTACCCCGCATCTTCGATCAGGGACATTCCAGGCGTCCACGGCGTCGCATTTAGATCGCCGATGAGAACTCCGTGTCCGTCGACGGATGAGACGAGATCACTGAGAGCCATGAGCTGTTCGTCACGAGCAGCATCGCGTCGAGTATTGACCGGGCTCGTCGTATGAAAGCTCATGACGGTGATGGGCTCGCCGTCGAGATCAAACGAAAGCAAGGGCGTTGGTAATTGAAATGTGCTCACGCCGAGCACCCGGGTTTCAACCGGAATCCTCGAAAGAGCAATGATTCCGAATCGAACGTCTCCCGGAGTCGCCACCACGTCAAACGGAATCTCGACGAGGCGCAGGCGACGACGCCAGCTGGCAGTGGCCTCGGCAAGAAATGCGATATCGGCGTCCGTCTCATGCAGCAACTCAACCACGGCAGCTGTGTCGCGGTTCGCCGCAAGCAAATTCAAGTGGAGCACGGTGACAGACTCGCCAGAGCTTGTACCCAACCCGAAACCGAACCAGGGGCCCACCAGGATGGCGTTGATTGCCAACCCGGCGACTGCGGGTACGAGCCAGCGACGATCGCCGACCGCAATCATGATTGCTACGAGAATCATGAACCCGAAGAGCAGCTGTAGCCGAAAGTTGACTATCAGACCAAGTCGCCAGTCCGCCGTGGCCGCCAGGCCGAGCGCCGTCATTCCGAGACCAATCACTATCGCTGCGGCGGCCAGCCGCCTCAAGATTGTCACCGTGACACTTTTCGGAGCAACAACATGAACCCGATCACCACGACGGCCGAGAATGAGAACCATTGATAGGCATAACTCAGATGCGGGGTCGACGATGGCATGAGTCGGACGTCCGTGGCGAGTCGGGTCGAGTCCGGTGAAATCGAATCGGCAACGAGAGCGAGTGGGAACAACGGCTTGTCAATCTCGACGGCAAATGCGCCGAGATCAAGGCGGCCATACCTACGGGATGCCAGCGGACTGGTTCCCGAGCCTTGACTCTCGATGAGCCGCCCTACGATCGTTACCGATTCGAGAGGTACCGGTTCTGGTAGTTCTCCTATGGCTTCTGTCCACCCGCGGTCAACCGCGACGTATTCGCCCGAGTCGGTTCCAAAGATTGATACAACCGAGGCACCGAGCA
>JABDOU010000342.1 GCA_013043085.1 Acidimicrobiia bacterium | reverse complement strand
GCTACACCATGGTCCGACAGCTCGCATTCCGGTTGACGCCCGAAAACGGTGACGCCATTGCCCGTGTGATTGGCCTGGTGGTTTCGGTAGGCCTCATAACCTTCTTTGTTTTACGAGGCGCGATCTTCGGAGCGTTGTGGGTCGGCTACATCGCGTTCTCGAATTATCCGTCAGCGCGCAAACAAGCCGCTCGCGATGTTCTGGCGGGTGAGTTACAGGCTCCCGCTGCAGGGGAGCAGGCTCCGGCTCCTGATTACGACTCGGGGTTTGAACCGCCGTCGCTCTTTGAACCACCGGAGTCGTCCGACTGATCTTCGGCCGGCGACTCGGCGTCAACGACCGATGTCTCGTCATCGTCGTCAATCTTGAGAGCCTTCTTGAGTTCGGTGAAGGTTGCGCTCAAGGCGTCTCCCATGGCTGAAGCAGCATCCTTTGCAGCTTTTTTGGTGCTGTCCTCTTTGGCGACTTTCCCGACTGTTGACGCGGCCTGCTCGAGATAGTGGCGCGCCCGATCGAAGGCAGAACACACGTCCTCGTCGCCGTCGACGGCGGCCAACGCCGCTTCTTGATCCTCGTCGGATTTCAAGTCGTCGCGTAACTCCGACGCAGGGTCCAGAGCGGCAGCCACTTCGGACTTGCCTTTCCGATCTGCAGCGATCTCATCCTCAGGACGATCGTCGCTTGTCGCCTTCTCGTATTGGTCCTTCAACTCGCTGCCGAGCGATTTGAAGGCGTTGGTTACTGACTTCCACGCGTTTTCAAGTTCTCCCATAAGGTGTGATCTTATCTGATGCGCGAGAATGCTGCGATGAAGCTTCACCTGCTCGATGGAACCTATGAGCTCTTCCGGTCGTACTTCGGTGTGCCGTCACGAACCGCACCCGACGGTATGGAGGTGGCGGCCGTCTACGGAATCATTGGATCGACTCTGGGACTCCTGCGACAATTGGATGTGACGCATGTCGCCGCCGCATTTGACACGGTGATCGAGTCCTTTCGGAATGACATGTTTCCCGGGTACAAAACCGGTGAGGGAATCGAGCCAGAATTGCTGGCTCAGTTTCCTCTCGCGGAACGTGCGCTCAACGCACTTGGCGTCGTGGTGTGGTCGATGATCGAGTTCGAAGCCGATGATGCGATTGCCTCTGCTGCTTTTCAATTCGGTGATGATTTCGATCAAGTCGTCATGTTGAGTCCGGACAAGGACCTCTCCCAATGCGTCGTCGACAATCGGATCGTGACGTTCGATCGTCGACAAGAGATCCTCCGCGGCGAGGATGAGGTCATGGAGAAATTCGGTGTCTGGCCTCAATCCATCCCCGATTATCTGGCGCTCGTGGGAGATACCGCCGATGGGATTCCCGGGTTGCCTGGATGGGGAGCGAAGTCATCATCGGCCGTGCTCGCCAGGTTCACCCATATCGAGGATATTCCCGCCGCCGAAGCCGAGTGGGGGGTTGCAGTCAGGAGCGCCGGCAAATTGGCAGCAACCCTCGAGGCTCACAGGGACGAAGCACTTCTCTATCGCAGCCTGGCGGTCCTGCGCCGGGATGTTCCCATCGAGGAGTCGGTAGCCGACCTCGAATGGAAGGGGGCGCATCGCCAGGAGTTCGAAGTCCTCTGCGCCGAACTCGGTTTTGATGACCTTGCTTCACGGCCGCACCTGTGGGCCGACGAAAGCACGGCTTGATTCAGGCTTGTAAAAGGTTTGAGTCGTGGTCGATTCGCATGCATCGCGCTAGGCAGTCGAGATGAGCGCAACGCCGACGAGTGCCAGAACGATTCCCGACAATTGCTTGCGAGTCATGTCTTCGTGCAACACGATACGAGCGAGGATCACGGTCGAGGCTGGATAGAGCGACGCCAGAACGCCGATCAGGCTGAGCAAGCCTCGCTGCAGGGCGAGGAGCGTCAGGATATTGCCTGCCATATCCAGCACTCCCGAGAAGATCGCAATTCGAATGGCGCCGTTGCGGGGTTGGCCGGATCCGGTTGCCATCAACAGGGCAATCCCGACTGGAATCGATACGGCTCTGGCACCTGCCAGCGGCCACAGTCCAGATGAGATTTCGGTCTGGCCGATCACCACGAAGAAGGAACCGAAGCCTGCGCCGGCAATAATCGCCAGAATGAGGGACTGCCGGTTCGTCAGGGCGGACTGGTTTGCCGTCTCGCTCGTCGATAGGAGCACGATGGCGATGAGGGCGATAGCTGCGCCCACGATTCCGAACGGGCCAGGTTGTTCTCCGAAAAGGATCAGACCGGCGGTCACCGGCAGAAGTCCGGCCACTGCGCTCGTCGTCGGGGCCACAATGGACATCACCCCACCCTCGAGCGCGCGGAAGAACACGATGAGCGCACCGAATCCGAGAACGCCGGCAATCGCTCCGATAGCAAAGTCCCGTAGCGGGAATGG
>JABDOU010000341.1 GCA_013043085.1 Acidimicrobiia bacterium | reverse complement strand
CGGCACCAGCAACGCTGGGGGCCAGTGCCGCAATCAGGACGGCCATGACAACGAAGGTCACTGGTCGGAAACGGGGCATGGGGAGATCCTCTCGGTCGATGCACTCAGACTTTGGTGGCACTTTCGTTCAGAATGGCCGCCGCATCAAGGTTTCAACCGGACACCTGCTGGTTGAAATGCGACAACCTGACACCCCGTGTCCTATTCCGACCATGGCCTGTCCACCCTGGACCACAACGCCGATCCCGCACTCGTATCGAGCTGCACCAGCACCCCCTCAACGATCCGGCAACCGCGGTCGTAGCCGGCATGGATACGAGCAATGTCGACACGGTGATCATCGCGGGACGTGTTATGAAGCGCCATGGTCGACTCTTGCATGTCGACTGGGATGCAGTACATCGACAGGTGGCGGAGTCGCGGGATTACGTGATCGCCAAATCAGGTTTCAAAGTACCGAAGATCTGAGCACTTGGCCTCTCAGCTTTGGCCGGTCATCGACCGGCACCGGATGTACCCGTCTCTGATTTCCAGCAGCTCTCCTGGCGGGAGGCCGGCTGCGAGCTACAGGTGGTAGTCGGCCACTGCTTCTGCGTCGACGTCCTCATATCCCTGCCTGGCAAGACCGTCTGCAAAAGCCTGAGAATATTCATCCCGGGTCATGGCCGGGTGGTCGATCACCTGAAACATGGTCGATGCCCCGCTGCTTGCCAGACCGACAACCGACCGCTCGCACCCGCAGTCGGGGCAGTCGCAAATGTCGGGAGGCATCATCACGAGCTCTCCCTCGACGGTCCACACAAAATCGCGGTCGGTCAGCTGTTTGGTGTCTCTGCCTGCCACCAGAATGTGCACGGATTCCCCAATCGTCGAATGAGAGCAACGTATCCGGTGGGTATGACAGATTGAAGACCTGTCGCGCAGCGCCTCGATCGACCCGGGCCATCTACCCTCCGGAGCATGGAAGATCTCTACCAACATCCCTACCCCTCTCCTGAGCTCGAGGCCAACTACCCATATCGGGATCTCCTCTTCCAGAGGTTGAATCCTGACGAAATGCACGAGCGTGCCACAAACTTCTATCAGCAGATGGAACAGAGGCGCAGTGTGCGGATGTTCAGCCCCGATCCGGTACCTCGCGAGCTCATCGAACTGGCGATCATGACGGCGTCGACGGCGCCGTCTGGAGCGCACAAGCAGCCGTGGCGTTTCGTCGTTGTTGGCGACCCGGCACGCAAGTCCGCCATTCGCCAGGCAGCGGAAGAAGAGGAGCGCATCAACTACGAAGAGAATCGCATGAACGAGGAGTGGCAGCGCGCTCTGGCTTCACTCGGCACAGATTGGCACAAGGAATACCTCGAGATCGTTCCGTGGATCGTCGTGCTGTTCGAAGAGAGGTACGAGATCCGCTCCGACGGCCGGACACGTAAGAACTACTACGTCAAGGAAAGCACCGGCATCGCGGCGGGGTTGTTCGTGACCGCCCTGCACAACATGGGATTGGCAACCTTGCCCCACACCCCTTCGCCCATGGCGTTTCTGACCAGAACCCTTGAACGTCCTGAGAACGAGCGTCCGTTTGTGTTGTTCCCGGTCGGTTATCCGATGCCGGGGACCAAAGTCCCTGATCTGCACCGCAAGCCGCTCGAAGATGTGGCAGTGTTTTTCGACTAGCGCTACCGTGATTGAGGTCGGGAGGTGAGGACCGTGGAGCTGCTCACAACCGAGCAAATGGCAGCCGCAGACGCGTTGGCCGTGGAATACGGCGAATCGACCTTTGCGCTCATGAATCGCGCAGGACGGGCCGTGGCCGACCACGCCTCGAGGATGGTTCCGCGCGCATCGCAGATTCTCGTCGTGTGCGGTCCCGGGAACAACGGCGGCGATGGATTCGTGGCCGCCCGTCGTCTGCACGAGGATGGACATCACATCGAGGTCGTCCTCGTAGGGGATCGTGCCTCGCTTTCGCCCGATGCAGCAGAAGCTGCCAGCGGGTGGGCAGGCCGAATTCGAACTTCCGCTGCCGACCTGACTGCTGATCTGATCATCGACGCACTCTTTGGAGCCGGTCTGTCGCGCCCCATCTCGGGAGCAGCTGAAGAGCTGGTAGCGGCCATCAACGCGTCGGGAACTCCTGTCCTATCGGTCGACGTGCCCTCCGGACTCG
>JABDOU010000248.1 GCA_013043085.1 Acidimicrobiia bacterium | reverse complement strand
GCACGAACGAACGAATTTCGTCTGCGAAAAGCTCGAGAGGTTCTGCCGGATCATGATCGAGCACGTAGGAAGAGAACGGATATCGGTCACTGCGGTTGCGGCCAATCATGGCACTGGTTCGCACAATTAGCGCGGCCGGGTGGGCGGCGAGAATCAGATCTTCGCCTGCTGCCTTGGAACGGCCGTAGGCGTTGATGGGCGACCGCTCATCGTCCTCGACGTACATGCCTTTGGTACCGTCGAAGACATTGTCGGTCGACAATGCAATCAATCGCGCTCCCGCGGCCGCCGCCGCGGTGGCAACGTAGCCGGCACCATCGGCATTTATGGCAAACGCCTGCTCCGGATCGCGAGTACATGCTCCGATCAGACTCATGGCGGCGCAGTGGACAATGGCGTCGGGTCGTACCGAGGAGATAGTGCTGGTCACCGAGACCGGATCGGTGATATCCCATCGGAGATCCGCTTCTCTGCTGTGCGACGCACCGATGGCCGTGATGGTCTCCGGGACCCGTTCCATCAAGGTGACGCCGAGAAACCCGGTTGCGCCGGTAAGGAGGACACGCATTCCGAGCGAGGTTACTGGCATCTAGGGTTGCGCCATGTTTGTGATGGTCGACGGTGAAATTGTCGAAAACGGCGAGGTGACCCTTCCGTATACGGACCAGGGATTGCAGCGTGGGGATGGCTGTTTCGAGTTTGTCCGACTGTACGACGGAGCGTTCTTTGCTCTCGACGAGCATCTCGACCGCCTCACGAAGAGCGCCGAAATGCTCGGACTCGAGCTTCCGGATCGAGACACGATCACGCGATGGTTTCATATCGCGAGTAAGAATGCCGCTCCCTATGGCTGCGGCGTTCGTCTTCTCGTTACCCGGCGCGAGCCTGACACGAAACGGGTTCGATGTGTCCTCGGCGTCGACGAGCTGCCCGCCCCGAGACTGTGGCGGATGACCGTTGTGAAAGCACCCTGGCAACCTGCAGGAGCCGCCTGGGAGCTGGCAGGCGCCAAGACACTGTCATACGCTCCGAACATGGCCGCCGCCCGACTGGCACAGGATCGGGGTTACGACGATGCCGTTTTGATCAGTCGGTCGGGCGTGGTGCTCGAGGCTCCCAGAGCCGCGCTGGCCTGGGCGATAGGCGGTGTACTCGAAACCCCGGCGCTAACGCTCGGAATCCTGGACTCCATCACGCGAAGGCACGTACTGCTGGCGGCCTCAGAGATCGGAATCGAGGTGGTCGAGGGCCAGTTTCATCTCGACCGGATGTTGGCAGCAGATGAAGTTTTGGGATTGTCCAGTGCCAAAGAAGTTGCGTCGATAGTCGCGATAGATGACAACACGTATCCAGAGGGACCCGTCACGGAACGGCTGGCAAAGGCGTTCACCGACAGGGTCAGCAGCCTCATCGAGTTATGAGTCTTGGTGTTGTCACGGCCCTAGATGATCTGTACGAAGGAGTCGTGATGGATCCCGATACCTGGACCGACGAACGCATGCAGGAGTGGATGGCCTCGATTGACGGCGAATCTGTTGACAAGGAAGCGATCAAGGTGCTCACTCGAGGAATCAGGAGAGCGCAGCGAATGAGAACGTACTGGACTGGACGAGCCGGCGGGCCTCCTGATTGGCGTTCGAGAGTTGATCAATCGCTTGCCGGACAGGCCTGGCGAGTAAGCCTCGACCTGGCGAAGTGGTCGTTGGCCAAGAATCCAGACCCGGCGGTTTTTGGAATCATGGCCGAGCGATTCCGGTGGGTGAAGTTCGAGCCGTATCCGCTCACCTACGAAACGTGGATTGCTCAGTACAGCGGTCCCCAATAGCGCAGACAGCGCTTCGGCTCGGTCTCGTCGAGCGCTCGAAACAGCAGGAATTTCGACTCGAACCATCCCGGTTGCTCCCCCAGGATTGTCGGGACGGTTCCCGGCTCGACGAAAACACGCTCCGATCCAACCTGCAGGATGGCTTCTACGTTCGAGTTGGCTGCGAGATAGTTCCGCAGCGACGGGATCGGAATCAAAAGGTCTTCTTCGATGTAGTACGCAAGTGCCGCGTCGTCGGTATCGATCACGCGAACCATCACGTCCTGCGTATCGCTCAGATGCAACGTCGCCGGCACCAGGAGATGGTTCGACTCGCCCCGGGCTGTGAGCAGGTTGGAGTACATGTTGAACCCGAAACCGGTCTTGATCTCCAAATAGGGTGTTAGACCATTGAGAGCCGTGAGGAGGACGACGACCGCAAGTGCCGGATGTACCCGGCCGAGTGGTCGCGGCATTGGTGTGTCGCTTCTCGATTGGCGGCGGGCGTAGCCGAAGGCGACCAGGA
>JABDOU010000245.1 GCA_013043085.1 Acidimicrobiia bacterium | reverse complement strand
GGTCAAGGCATCGGGAGCACGGTCTCCGACGTCTTTGTCGTCCGTCGGCTCATCGGCCAGAAAACGAAACGTAGAGCCCCGTGGTCGATGCACGGTCACGTCTACAACGACGAGGTCGTCAAGACGGCGATGGGCCTGGGCTTGAAGATGAAGCTCGCGTCGTTGTTCGGGCGCGAGACTGGAACCGGCATCGGCGGTGTCGCTGCCCACGTCCCATGTTTTCGACACGATCGGTTCGGGCGGCGTCGACCCGGGCTGCGGGAAGCGTTCGGGGCGGTCTTGTAAGGACGGCGGCGGCTCGCTGTCAGCCGCGACCGTACCAACGTCGATCTGGTGGCCGTGGCTGGTGAGCGTGAAGGTGCTCTTCAATGTAGTGCCGACGATTCCGGCGGTCGCGGAGGCCATCACACCTGTCAGCACCACTCCGGTTATCTCAGATGTCGCTTCTGGCATGTAAACAGTGATCTCGGGAGGTCTTGCGCCCCCGACCATGGTGCCCCGAGCCAGGGATCCCTCCATGGTGTAGCGATTGTCGAGCACGAGTCGCACGGCCTCGCTTCTTCTTCCTGCAGTCGCGAGGCTTCGTTCAACAGAAGTAAGGAGATCAACCGCCAATCCGGTTGACAGAAAGGCCAGGGGCGCAGGTGCGAAATCATGGCCTTGCAGGTACGGGCCCTCGTCGCTGGCCAGCCTCCATGTTCGGGTGGCACCGTTGCGGGCGACGATCGCTTCTTTTTGCATCACCGTCAACGACCTGACTGCTGAGCGCAGCGCAATTGCAAACCCGTTGGACCCTGGTGCGTCGAGCACATCCTCGCTTGCTGGATATACGATTGGTAACCCGGCTTCCTGCAACAGATTCGGGGCTTTGGGTTGGGTCATATCGTGAGTGTCCTTGTGCTCCCGGGATGCGTCAAGTATGGCGGCCGCCGCAGGCAACGGTGGTACGAGTACATTTCGACAATGGATCTCGAGGGAGCATCAGTCATCATTACCGGCGCCGCGTCCGGGATCGGCAGTGCGGTCGCGAGTGTCGTACGGGAGAGGGGTGCCAGCGTCATCGGCGTCGACCGGAATCCGGTGGACGATGTCGACGAATATCTTCATGTGGATCTCCTCGATCCGGCGTCCGTGGATGAGCTCATCAGGGCTTTGCCTACCGGGGCCGCCGGGCTGTGCAATATTGCCGGAGTGGCACCCAGCCGGCCAGCCGCCGAAGTGCTGACTGTGAACCTCCTCGCTCTCCAGCGTTTGACGCTGGGCATGGTTCCCAAGCTCGCCGATGGCGCTTCCATCGTGAACCTCGCTTCGATGGCCGGCAACGGCTGGCGTGAGAACCTCGATCAGGTGCAGGAGCTCCTTTCGATCGAATGGAACGGCATTGACCGATTGGTCGAAAACCTTGATCTGACAGATGGGCCACGCAGCTACTTCCTGTCGAAGGAGGCGGTCATCGTATGGACGATGCAACATCGCTGGACGTGGCGTGATCGGGGAATTCGAATGAACTGCGTGAGTCCCGGGCCCATCGAAACCCCAATCCTTCCCGACTTCCTCGAGATGCTTGGCGAGCGTGCACAGGAAAGCGTTCGCAATATGGATCGACACGGCAAGCCCGAGGACGTCGCGCCGGTGGTTGCGTTCCTGCTATCAGATGAGGCGGCATGGTTTCGCGGTGCCAACCTCACGCCCGACGGTGGCATGGGCAGCCACCTTGCGCTCAAGAGCTTCGGTCTGCAGTAGCAGCCGGCTCAGAGCAGGACGTTGGCTTCGCTGCTTTCGAAAACGATGAGCCCGGCCGCCGTGTTGGACGCAGGCACGTGGTAGTGACGGTGGACTTCTCGAACCCTTCGGCTCAGAGCTCCTCGCATGATGAGCCACATCACCAGCTCGATACCCTCAGAGCCGGCTTGCCGCAGGAGCTCGACGTGGGAGATTTCGGTAAGGCCCTCCGGATCGTCGGTCAGCCGATTGAGGAAGTCGGTGTCGAACGGGGTATTGACCCAGCCGGCTCGCTCGCCCTGCAACTGGTGAGACATGCCACCGGTTCCGAAGACCGCGACTTTGAGGTCCTTGTCGTCCTCGAAGCTCTGGACTGCACGCCGGATGGCCTGGCCCAACGCATAGCAACGTTTTCCTGTCGGAGGCGGGTATTGAATGACGTTGACAGCCAGCGGAATGACCTTGACCGGCCACTCCTCGGGGCTGCCGTACATGATGGAGAGCGGGACCGTGAGTCCATGATCAACGGGCATCCGATTGCAGATGGTCATGTCAAAGCCGTCCAGGATCAACGATTCGGCGAGGTGCCAGGCCAATTCGGGATGTCCGATCACTTCGGGAATCTGACGAGGCCCATACCCCTCATCTGCGATGGGGAACTTGTCTGCCACCCCGATGGCGAACGTAGGGATCAGATCGAGATCAAAGGCCGAAGCGTGATCGTTGTATGCCAAAACGATTACGTCTGGCTTCGTGTCTGCCATCCACTTGCGAGCACCCTCATAGCCCTCGAACAGCGGACGCCAGTACTGCTGTTCTTCTTTACCGTGATCGATGGCAGCTCCGATCGCAGGCACGTGCGAGGTCGCCACGCCATACAAGACTTCAGCCATCGCTGTTCCGACCTCCGTTGATCATCATCTGCTGAAACTCGGCCTCGGTGACGCCAGACATGGCGCCGCCCACAGCTTGCATCGAAAGTCCGTCGAAGATGGCGAGCTTGAACGTGTAGTAGATATTGCCTCCCAGTTGCAGCATCCCGAGCCAATCGCGTTCGAGTACCGCAACGCGCTGCTCCGGAGTGAGTTCCCACGCGTCCAGGTACGTGCTTTCATCTTCGGCGAATCTCTTTCGATTCTCGGGGTCGTTGAGGGACATGCACATCATGTTGAGGTGATAGCCCTTGCGATGGTGCTCGGCGTCAAAAACGTAGGTACCGGGAATGTCGTCATAATCGTGTGCTGTGCTCGTCATCGACTCACCTCCTTGGTTCGATTGTACCGGTCACGATTCCGACGGCGATGGGATCCAAACCGGCATCGAGGAGGTGTCCGTATCGTGCAACATCCTGGCGATCACTTCGGTTATGGATGGTTCTACGCCGAGCTGACGGAGCAGAGTTGCAGCATGCTCCATTTCCTCCGCACGGCGTGTGGCGTGGGCGGAGGTTCCCGACAGCAGGCGATCAAGCAGTGCTCCGTCGGCAGAGGCGACGACTCCGGTCAGGTGGTCACGCATCCATGTCCCCTGACCGGCCGCGTCGGCTGCTCGCAGAGTCTCAATGAGAACACCGGTCAGACCCTTGACGAAAACGCTTCGGAGCAGCTTGCGGGTTGCCGCATCACCTGCCTCCTCAGATA
>JABDOU010000209.1 GCA_013043085.1 Acidimicrobiia bacterium | reverse complement strand
GATAGGGAACGACGCCGGCTGTCCGATGATCCCCTACTGGTCGACCATCAGGGCCACGTCGGCAATTATGTCGGGGCAATCTCGGGACCCGCCGGCAACGCATTGTTACTGGGGGCGCTCGGAATGGATACCATCGTCGAGGCCACGTCGACCACGCTGTCGGGGACGTCGCGAGGAGAGCCGGCCAGGTGGTTTCTGGGGTACGGACCAGAACACGATGTGTTTGCCTCATATGCCGAGGCGGTTCAAGGGCAGTTCGGTTCGGTTCGCCAGAATCCAGGTCGCGTGTGGTGCAGCTGGTACTCGTTTTATCAAGACATCACCGAAGCCTCGATGCTCGAAGCGCTCGCCGGAGTCGACGGCATCGGCTTTGACGTCTTCCAACTTGACGATGGATGGCAAGTCGAAATCGGCACGTGGGACGCCGGTCCTGATTTCCCTGCAGGCATGGAGGCCATGGCAACCGCCATCTCCGACGCCGGCTACCGGCCAGGCCTCTGGATCGCCCCCTTCATCGTCCACGAGCGATCAGAAAACGTCCGTCCCCAGATTCTGGTGCAGGATGGCGATGGCAATCCCATGATCGCCGGTTACAACTGGGGAGGCGCGTATTACGCGATCGATGTCACGTCCGAAGGTGGACGCAAGCACGTCGCCGATTCCGTTCGACGCGCGGTCGAGTGGGGATTCACGTATCTCAAGCTCGACTTCATCTTCGCCGCAGCCATACCCGGGGTCAGGGTCGACGACCTCACGGGCGATGCCGCCTATCGGGACGGCATCGAACTCATCCGCCAAGTTGTCGGCGACGACGTCTATCTGCTCGGTTGCGGCAGCCCTATCCTGCCTTCCATCGGAATTTTCAATGGGATCAGGATCGGCCCCGACGTTGCGCCTTACTGGGAGAACGACCTCAACAAGTTCCTGCACCAGGACTACTCCTCACCTGCGTTGAGATACGCGATTTCGACGAGCCTGAACCGATTGTGGCTCGAGCCTCTCGTCGCCATCGACCCCGACGTTGCCTATTTTCGGACGCGGTTTGCGATCCTCAAGGATGCCCACAGACAACTCATGGCCGACATTTGCAAGGTCTGCGGACATCTGGCAACGTCGGATCCGCCCTGGTGGTTGAGCGCCGGCGAAACCAATCACCTGAAGGCATGGTTGGCGCAGGACCCGGCGATCGAACGGATCGATCGATATCGATTTACGATCGATGGGCGCATGGTCGATTTTGAGCCTGCAACGCTCGATGGCCCCATCCGCTCACAGCCCGGCCAGGGTGCGGAACTGGCGTTGCCCATCCCCCACATCGACCGATGAGCGATCTATCCCCCCACCGCCGGTACAACCCGCTGACCGATAGTTGGGTGCTGGTGTCACCACACAGGACCGACCGGCCCTGGCTCGGCCAGGTCGACCGGGACATCGCTGAAGACTTGCCCGCATACGACCCAACATGTGCCCTATGTCCCGGCAACGACCGGGTTCAGAAAAAATCCACGCCGGAGTACACGTCGACGTTCGTCTTCGACAACGATTTCCCTGCAATCCTCACCGAGCCAGGGCCGTTGCCCGATACAACGTCTCCCCTTCTGCAGCAACAGCCGATTTCCGGCACCGCGAGGGTGATGTGCTTCTCTCCTCAGCACAACCTCTCACTCGCCCGCATGGAGGTCAACTCCATCAGAGCGGTCATTGACGCCTGGGTCGCTCAAACCGACGAACTCGGTACGACCTACGAGTGGGTTCAAGTGTTCGAAAACAAGGGCGAGCAGATGGGGGCTTCGAATCCGCATCCCCACGGCCAGATCTGGGCAACGTCATCCATACCAACGCTCGCCGCCATCGAGCAGAGAACGCAGGCAGACTATTTCGAACGAGAGGGACGCAATTTGCTGGCCGACTATGCCAAAACCGAAGCCGGCTCGGAGCGAGTCGTCATCGATCGAGATGGCTTCCTCGCTCTTGTTCCCTACTGGGCGTCGTGGCCTTTCGAGATCCTGTTGATCCCGAGGTTTGAGGCCCAACGACTCGGAGACCTTTCCACCGATGATCGGGATGGGTTGGCGTCGGTTCTCTCAGAGCTCCTGATTCGGTTTGACAATCTGTTCGAAACCAGCTTCCCATATTCGATGGGTTGGCACGGGGCACCTGGCCGCGACAAAGCTCCGGATTGGCAACTTCACGCCCACTTCTATCCGCCGCTGCTGCGCTCGGCCATGGTACGAAAGTTCATGGTCGGCTATGAAATGCTCGGCGAGCCCCAGCGGGACATCACGCCAGAACAGGCCGCCGCCCGGTTGCGTGAAGTGGACACAATCCACTATCTCAGCGGTGGCTGACCGACCGGCTCGAGATCGAGCAGTCGAGCAATTCAGAAAAGCATTCGATCGATCACCCCACGTGCTGGTTCGAGCGCCCGGTCGGGTCAACCTGATCGGAGAACACACCGACTACAACGGTGGCTTCGTGCTCCCGATGGCGCTGGACCAAGCCACATTCATCGCGACCGAACCCCGGGACGATCACCGCATCCGAGTGGTGTCTGAGGATCACCGTCCTGTCGGGTTTTCCACGAGAGACAGCTCAGCCGAGAAGGGTTGGGGCAACTACGCCAAAGGAATGGTTGTGCGCCTCGAAGACGCCGGATTGGAAACGACCGGTTTCAACGCTGCCATCGCCACAGATATACCAATCGGCGCTGGCCTCTCATCCTCTGCGGCTCTCGAAGTCGGCATAGGACTGGCAATCGCGGCCGATGTCGACCGTGTCGAGCTCGCCCACCACGCTCAATGGGTGGAGAACGAGTGGATGGGCATGCCGTCCGGCATCATGGATCAGCTCATCATCGCCACTGCAACTGCAGGTCACGCCAAACTCATCGACTGCCGAAGCCTGGATTCCACAGATCACCAAATTCCTGAAGATGTTGCTGTCGTGGTTCTGGACACCACGACGCGTCGATCACTCATGGGATCCGAATACGCCGAGCGGCGGGCCTCCTGCGAACGGGTGGCGCATGCTCTCGGCGTACAACTTCTCCGCGACGCAACGCTGGCTGAAATCAACGATGCCGCGCTTGACGTTGTCGATCGCGCTCGCGCCCGCCACGTAATCGAGGAGAACGACCGGACAGTCCTGGCCGCTCGAGCCCTCGCCTCCAGGGAACCGATCCAGGTGGGACAGCTGATGAAGGAGAGTCATACGTCGATGCGCAATCTCTTTGATATCTCGAGTCCTGCCCTCAACGCCATCGTTGAAGCAGCCGACTCGGCACCCGGTTGCTACGGGGCCCGAATGACCGGGGGCGGCTTTGCCGGATGTGCGGTTGCGTTGGTTGATCGCTCATCGCTGGACGATTTCATCGACGAGACGACCACGTCGTACCGCATCTCGACGGGTCTTTCGCCAACGATATATCCCTCATATGCCGCCGGCGC
>JABDOU010000177.1 GCA_013043085.1 Acidimicrobiia bacterium | reverse complement strand
TACGAGATCCGCATCGCGAACACCCGGGTCATGGCGATCTCAATCCAGCGAGCGGTATAGAAACCGAAGCCTTCCAGATCTTCTTCGCTCATGACCCTCTCCATCACCCTGTGAACATGTGGTCCCCAGATGCCAAGCGCCGTGTAGGCGGGCGAGATGTCATTGACCGTAACGCTCGAGGGGGCGTGTCGTCGCACCCATTCGAGGTCCTGGGGCAGAGTCCCTTCGCCGACAAACATCCAGTAACGATCGCTTTCGAGCCGGGTCACGGTCAGGTCTCGCTTTATGCCACCACCGGGTGTCAGCCAGCAGGTATAGACGACTTTGCCTATCTCGACATCAGTTTCGTTTGAACAGAGAAACCCGACGATTTCCGATGCTCCGGGCCCGCTGACCTCGATGATGGAAAGTCCGGTCAGATCCATCAAACCGGCGTTTTCCCGAATCGCCAGGTGTTCTGCGCCCATGATCGGGGACCACCATTGGCTCCCTAGTCCGGTCCGGGAGGGGATTCGCTCGCTGAGCTCGTCGGCCAATCCGGCGTTCGATTCGTACCAGTTAGGCAACTCAAAGCCGGCGAACGCGGTGAATCGGGCTTCGGCCGCTACATGTTCGGCGTGATAGGGGGAAAGTCGCACGTTGCGTGGTTCGGTGATGGGTTGCCTGGGGTGGATGAGGTCGTACACCTCGCGATAGTTCTTTTGCGTTACCACGTCGATGTATTGCCGGGTCTTGACGTGCTCCTGGAAGCGGTGGAGATGGCATTGGCGCATATCCCACTCGGTTTCGCCTTCGACCATCCACTCGGCCACCGATTTGGCAACACCCCCTGCGTGTGTGATCCAGGATGCGTTCGCCGACCAGAAACCGCGAGCTTGCAGCGACTCTCCGAGAATTGGCATGCCATCTGCGGAGAACGCGAACATCCCGTTGTACGCCTTCTGGAACTCAGGTGCCGAGTCCCGGAGCATGGGGACCATCTCTCGAGCCAGGCGCCAGGCGTC
This sequence comes from Acidimicrobiia bacterium, assembly GCA_013043085.1. GTDB lineage: Bacteria > Actinomycetota > Acidimicrobiia > Spongiisociales > SHLN01 > JABDOU01. The sequence continues at coordinate 1,388 of JABDOU010000177.1, read as the reverse complement.
GCCGAAGTGCTCGGGTGTGAACGGTCGCATCGCATCCGGACCGACATCCCGCGGGTCCACCATCTGTGGAACGTGGTGATAGCTGCCGATGCCGAGTGCGTCCCAATGTCTTCGGTAATACATGGCGGCATCGAGGTCGCGAATCAGGGGGTAGACAGCTTCGAGGTCGGGATCTTCATGGTCGGTATCGGACCACTGTTTCAGAGGATGAGTGATCGCATAATGATGCTGAAATGCCATGAGCGGGATGGCTCCGAGCTTGTGTGCCAGCGCCGGCGACCAGATGTTGGCCGCCAGCACGGCGGTATCGGTTTTGATATGGCCGATAGCGGTTTCGACACCAACCACTCGACCGTCCACGACCACGACATCGCGAAAAGCAGTGTTGGGATGAACGTCCAGACCCCCCGTCGCCCGTGCCAGGTTCAAGAATCCGTCGACAACCTGCACGCCCTTGACGAGACCGCTGGCCGGGGAGAACAGTGACCCGGTGATGACCTTTGGATCGATGAACGGGAGGTACTCATATGTCTCCTCGGGGCTCAGCATGCGGCTTTCATATCCCCACCCTGCCATTTCTCCGTTGAGTCGAACCATGTCTTCGTACCGTTCGGGGGTGCGGGTCAATTCGATGCCGCCGTACCGCCGAAACGTGTGGTGAGGTCCTTTCGGGTTTGGCAGCGATTCGTAGAGGTCCGCTGAGTACTGAGCCATGTCGGTCAGGGTCTTATTGTGGGCGTTGGCCACAACACCGCCGGGAGCGTGTGACGTAGAACCCGGGTTCTCTGGCAGATCGCCTTGTTCGATCAGAACGATGTTGTTCCAGCCATGGACCACCGTGAGGTGATAGGCCAACGCCGATCCGACGATTCCTCCACCGATAATCACCGCTCGTGCGTTCAAACCTGCTCCTCGATCCATCGCACGCTACCGACAAAACCGCGGGGGGTAAAACCGACAATGCGCCGGGAAATCGCGGGTCTCGCCCTTTCAGGACTACAGGAAAAGGACAAAGTCACCTATCCGCAAACGTCGAACGCTCACGAGAATGAGAGTGAATAAGGAGGTCACATGCTGCACGCCAGAGTGGCTGTTCGCATTGTCGGTGTGCTGATTCTCGCCACTGTTCTCTTCGGGTGTGGTGAATCGTCGACCACCACGGACCCGTCAACCAGCGAACCAACCGGGACGACCAGCACAATCACTTCGCCTCCGGCTGATAACGGGACCTCATCCACCAATGCTGACGCGGTGACTACGAGTTCGGTTCCCACGGTTGATGACGATTCGACGACGACCTCAACGACGGTTACGTCGACGAGCGGGGCACCTACATCGACCACATTGCCTGGCGAGCCTTTCGATATCGTCCCACCAAACGGGACGCC
>JABDOU010000165.1 GCA_013043085.1 Acidimicrobiia bacterium | reverse complement strand
CCTTCGTTGCGTCGGTCGGTCTCGGTACGTGTATCGACGAGAACAGCTCCCGCGTTCATTGCCTCGAGGGCCTGCCGGGGAGTGAGCCTGTCTATATGGCGCCGTGCTTTCGCAAGCAATTCTTCGGCCGTCTTCGGCATGTTTGCGAGGCTACACGCAAACATGCCCGCTAGACGTACGTCATTTCGGTCGTTATCGCAATTGCGCTTTCGATGCTTCGCGCAACAGGGCACTTGCTCTGGTGAAAGCCCATGACACGTTCGACCTTGGCACGGTCATCGTCCGTCGCAACGCCTCGTAACTGGTAGGTGACGTGGATCCGCTTGATGACGAGTACACCATCTTCAACTTCGATCTCGCCAACCGTGTTGGAAATGAGGTTGCCGCCGCTTGCGTTGATCTTGCGCGCCTCCAGCGCGCCTCCCAGGGTGCCCGTCAGTCAACCGGCGGCGGCGGCGATCACCCAGTCGATCGTCGTGGCATCAGGCGGAAAGTCTTCCATCGACACCCCGTAATGCTCGGCGATGTCGGAGTGGACTCCAAATGTGTGGTGCCCATCTTTGGCAGGCAGCCAGACGTGGCGGATAGGACCCCGGATCCGCTCTACCCGGATATTCGCTCGGTATTTGACGTCTCCCACGGCTCTCCTCTCACCCCTTGCTATCGGGATACAGATACCGAGCCTACGACGTTTTGAAGACCTCGCGGAGTCGGATGCGATCCGCGAGGAGACCGCCGGAGAACGCTTTGGCTGCGAAACGCAGAACGACCCAAATACCGATGACCTGGAGGGCAACGCTCACGAGCACTTCCCAGGGGGCGGCGAAGCCGAGCAGCATCCTCGGTGGCATTGTGAGCGGCGCGGTAAATGGGATGAACGAAGCGATCTCCATGGCGAGTGTTTCTTCGCCTTCGAGGGCACTGAACGAAATGAAGAAGCCGATGAGGATCGGAACCATCGCGGGGAACGCAACCCCTTGTAGATCTTCGATTTTGGAGATGGTGGAGCCGATCACCGCATACACGGCGGCGTAGAACGTGTACCCGAGGAGAAACCACATCGCAACGGTGAGGAGGGGCAGGACGCCCCCTGTGTCGGGGATCGGCAGATTCTCGGTGAAGACGATGGTGACAAGGGCTACGCCGATAATCGCCAGAACCTGGATCAATCCGGTTGCTCCAACCCCGAGGACCTTGCCTGCCAGCAGATCGACCGATCGAATCGTCGAAAGGACGATCTCGACCACCCTGCTGCTCTTTTCGTTTACCACCGACATTGCCACCGATAGCCCGTACGTGATGATGGTGATATACAGCAAGGTGCTGCTCACGTAGCTCAGCACAGCGTTCGATTCGTCGGCATCGTCGTTCAAGATGGTGATGGTCGGGGGTTCGACAGTTGTGATGGCCAGCAATTCGATCGACGATATGCCTGACCGGGTGAATCGATCGGCAACCTCGTAGCTGTAGAGCAGCTGTTCCACGAGATCGCCGGTCGCTCCCGGTTGGGACATAGAAATGATCTCGCGACCGTCGACGATCGCGAGTCGTACGGCTCCCGACTCCACAGCCTCGACTGCAGCGGTGCGCGTACTCACTTCCCGTGGTTCAAAGCGGATTCCTGAACCCGGGACCGGAATTCCGAGCGCTACCTCGTCTTCTGAGCCAAGCGCTGAAAGCTGAAGCATGATTTCTGCGGAACCGGAACCGGTGACCGCCACTGGCACCCGATCAACGCTGTCGTCGACGATGGTCGGGATCACCATCGCGGCGAGTATGCCGATCACAAACACGGCGGTGGATATCTGGAATGCTTTGGATTTGAGCTGTTCGGTCAGTTCTCGTGCCATGACCAGACGAATCGCAGCCGGGCGGTTCACGGGGCGTCGCCCCCTTCAACGGTTGACAAAAACAATTCGGAGAGGCTTGGTGGCTCGAACCCGAAGGCAACTACTTCGGCGATCGATCGGACCCGATCCAACAAGGCGTCAGGGTCGATGCCGTCGGTCGTCTGAAACTGCATGCGTACCCGCCCGCGCGTTTTGCTGATTATGTGCTCCCGCCATTCGTCGGGAAGCCACTCTGCATCCTGATGCGTCGTCTCGATCTCGAACATGCGCATGGGGGAGTCGGCCTGGAGAGCGGCCAGCGAGCCCTCCAGGATGATGCGTCCACGATTGATGACCGCCACCTGATCGCAGATGTCTTCGACGAGATCGAGCTGATGACTGGAGAAGATGACGGTCGCGTTCCGGTCCTTGACCTGCTGCTTGAGGGCTTGGGCCATGTCTCGCACTCCGATCGGATCGAGGCCGGAAAAAGGCTCGTCGAGGATCATCAGCTCTGGACCGTGGACGAGCGCCGCCGCCAGTTGAATCCGCTGCTGGTTTCCGTGCGAAAGGGTCTCGAGTCGGTCGTCTGAACGATCCGCCAGGCCAAGTAGCTCCAGCCATCGGAAGGTAGAAGACGCGGCGTCACCTTTGGCCAGGCCATGCAGACGGCCAAAATAGATGAGCTGACTGGCAACTCCCATCTTTGCGTACAGACCGCGCTGTTCCGGCATGTATCCGAATCGAAGCCGGTCTGCCGGCTCGATGGTGCGACCGAGGTACCGGATGCTCCCGCGGTCCGGTTGAACCAGTCCAAACACCGTTCGCATCGCTGTCGTTTTGCCTGCTCCATTTGGTCCGAGAAAACCGAACATGGAGCCTCGCGGGACTCCGATCGTACAGCCGTCGAGAGCCGCCACATCGCCGTACCGTTTGTGAAGATCGATGAGTTCGAGATGGGGAACATCCACGGGGCCGGAATCTACCAACTCTCATGATGGACGGTGTCCAACCTGGGCCGGGAGCGGGAGCCGACTACCGGATCGGGCGCCCCGTACCCGATGGTGGCGACACCGACCGGCAGAACGCCGACCGGCAGTTGGAGGAGGCTGGAAAGGTCGTCGAATGCGTGGGCACCCAGAAACCCCGCAGATAGCCCCTCATCGACGGATGCCAGCAAGAGCAACATGAGGGCCGCGCCGGCGTCGACCCACCAGTAAGGAACATTCCAGTCATCGATTGACGCCGACTTATCGGCTTCGTCATATCGATCACGATATGACGCGGGATCGGCACAGATCGCTATATGAACCGGAGCCGTCGACAGCCATAGTGGATAGCCCTTCTCGGCCCACACGTCTTCACCCGCAGCTTCGGCCAGCCTTGTACGCCCTTCTAGAACCACGATCAGGTGAATTCCCTGGCTGAATCCTGCGGAAGGATGACGAGTGGCTCGATCGAGGATCCGCTTGAGCACGTTCTCCGGAACCTTCCGGTCCTCGTAGCTTCGAACCATCTTGCGTTTGGCCAGGAGGTCGCCGAAATCCATACTTGTCCGCCACTTCGTATCTGCGCCCGGTTTGCGTGGAGGTAAAAGCCTATCTGCGGCCGCCCGGTCGGTCGGTACCATTGAACAATGGCATCAACCAATGATTCGTCAGACGTTACGTTCGGCACCTCAAATGAGTGGCTGGTCGAAGACATGTACCATCGCTTCCGGCAAGACCCGTCATCGGTCTCGGAGGCGTGGCAAACCTTCTTCGCCGACTATGAGCCAGAGATCGCCGCCCCTCGCACATCTGGTGAAGCCCCTCCGGTCGTCTACGGTTCCCCGGGCCGGGAGGCGACCGCAAGAAGCACCGCCAGCCCGCCAGGAGGAACTGACGTTGCCGCGGGTCAACCCGTACCAAATGGCGGCATTGCGCCTCGCGTAGCCGATGAAGCGAAAGCCACGGCTGCCCCTTCCGCACCAGCCACGGCTCCGCCGGCATCGGCTCCCACCCAACCAGGGCGAGTCAAAGCTTCCAGCAAGCGACTGATCGGTCCTTCGGCGCGGATCGTCGAGGCGATGGAGGCCAGCCGGGATGTGCCGACAGCGACGTCGGTGAGATCAATGCCTGCCAAGCTTCTCGAAGTAAACCGCCGCATCATCAACAACCAGCTTGCCCGGCTTTCTAACGGGCGCAAAGTGAG
>JABDOU010000158.1 GCA_013043085.1 Acidimicrobiia bacterium | reverse complement strand
TTGCCTGGACCTTGACGATTTTCACCGCCTACTACCTGAACCGACGATGGACGTTTGGGCTTCAGTCGGGTGCTTCCTCGATGGAGACCGGTCGGTTTTTCATGGTAAATGCAGCCGCTTTCATCATTACAGCGGGAGCTCTGGAGCTGGGAGAATGGCTTCTGAATGGGTTGTCGACCCTCCAGGCCAACCTCATCCAACTTGCGATGGCCGGCGTGCTCGTATTTCCCAAACTGGCCGCGTATCGCGACGCCGTGTTTCGGATCAACGCATCAGATTCCGCTTGAGACGAACCAGGCCTACGAGCGTTCTCGGGATTCGTTTGACGAACGAGGATCGGGCGGGTCGGATCTCGACGACCACGGCCGGAACCTCGACGATCCTGGCGCCGTTTCGCTCGGCGCGCAGGATGAGCTCGGTGTCGAACAAATCCTGTGTTGATATCACCGACGGCGTGATGTCTACGATGACCGGGCGTCGGATTGCTTTCATGCCGTGGGTATCGGTCACGCCGGACCGGAACGCCGAACGCAGAATCAGGTTGAAGAAGCGAGTGCCGAGCCTTCTCAGGAGAGTTCGGTGATCCTCTGCCTCCGGATCGCGTTTTGAAGCCAGGACGATGTCAGCCCGCCCGGAGTTCTCAACAACCTGATCGATGAACGTTCGCGAAAAGTAGTCGATGTCGAAGGCAACCACCCAGTCGCCATCCGTCTCCAGAAACCCCCTGCGCAGAGCAGCTCCGTAGTCGGCCCGCCGATTGTGGAGGACGCGCAGTCGGGGGTTGCCGGCGGCGAGGCGCTCCGCGACCAGCCGTGTGTCGTCCCGTCCGCCATTCTCGATCAGGGTTACGTCGTAGGGGGTATTGAGATCTGTCAGCTCTTCCCACAAACGATCGAGGGCTTCGCCCAGAAACGTTGCTTCGTTGTGGATTGGGATAACGATCGAAAGATGTTCAACGGTCATGTCGTCCAGCCCTCATTGCGGGTGACTCAGTCAGATCCCGATGAAGAACGGCCGATCGGGATGAATTGTCCACACGAGGGAACGTCAGGCGATCACAATATTGCACGGCGCCACGCTAGCGGGCTGTCCCTGGCAGCGACCCGCCTTGGACTTGGCCGGCGAGCAGGCCGGGTGCCGCCACGCATAGGATGTCGCCGTGAACATCGAAGAAATTTTCAAGGCATATGACATCCGCGGCCTCACGGACGGTCAGCTGACCGAAGAGGCGGCCCGCCTGATCGGATCGGCGTTTGCAGCGTTTGTGGGGGCCGACGCCGTGGCAGTCGGATACGACATCAGGCACAGCTCACCGGGTTTGGCCGCGGCGTTTCGAGAGGGGGTCAATCGGCAGGGCGTCGACGTCATTGATCTTGGCTTGATGGCGACCGACATGATCTACTACGCCGCGGGCGCGCTCGATATGCCCGGGGCAATGATCACGGCATCGCATAATCCGAAGGAGTACAACGGCATCAAGCTGTGCCGCGAAGGTGCTCAGCCGATCGGAGTGGATTCCGGTCTCACCGAGATCAAGGCGCTCGTCCTCGATCCTCCGCCACCTGCCGATGTTCCGGGGACCCAATCGGAAAAAGACGTTCGGGCCGACTACGTCAACCACTTGTTCGAGATCGTAGACGCGTCGGTGTTCACGGACATGAGTGTTGCGGTGGACGCAGGCAACGGTATGGCCGGCGTGGTTATCGAGCGGGTATTTGAACGAATCCCGAGCCGCCTCCATGGTCTGTACCTCGATCCCGATGGTGACTTCCCCAATCATCATCCTGATCCGCTACGACCTGAAAACCTCGAAGACTTGCTGCGGGAGATGGATCGGGGCGATTTCAACCTGGGCGTTGCCTTCGACGGAGACGCCGATCGTGCGTTCTTCATTGATGACAAAGGCGTGGCGCTGCCTGGCAGCACGACTACTGCGATAGCTGCTCGCTGGTTCCTGGCAAGGGAGCCAGGCGCGACGATCGTGCATAACCTGATTTGTTCCAAAGCGGTTCCCGAAACGGTTGAGGCACTGGGCGGCACGGCTATTCGGACCCGCGTCGGACATAGTTACATCAAGGAAGTCATGAAGGACAGCGGCGCCATCTTTGGCGGCGAACACTCGGGCCATTACTACTTCCGAGATAACTATCGGGCCGACTCGGGCATGCTCGCCATGCTGGTTCTGATGCAGGTCATGGCCGAGGACGGCAGAAAGCTCTCCGAGATCCGCACCGAGGTAGAACCGTATGTGCAGTCTGGCGAGATCAACTTCCGGGTCGACGACAAAGAAGGAATGACGGCGGCGATCGGTGAAACCCTGGGGGGTAAAGCCGACTATCTGGATGGTCTGACTCTCACGTTCGACGACAGCTGGCTCAATCTGCGCGCCTCCAACACGGAGCCGGTCCTCCGCCTCAATGTTGAAGGACCCGACCAGCAGGCGGTCGACGAGATCGTCGGACAGGTCTCGGCGATTATTTCGGCTGCCGGTGGTCACCGGGTCTGAGTTAGGGTTCTCCGCCACCGACCTGGAGGAACCTTGAGCGACATCACCGATCCAGCACTCGCGGCGGGCGGTCACCTCCGCCTCGAATGGGCCTATCGGCGGATGCCGGTGCTGCAGAATCTGCGTGAGCGCCTAATCACCGACAAGCCGCTCGAAGGCCACACCGTCGCCGCATGCCTTCACGTCACTGCCGAAACAGCCAATCTCATGGAAGTCTTGCGAGACGGTGGCGCCGAAGTCTCCCTGTGTGCATCCAACCCGCTATCCACCCAGGATGACATCGCGGCCGCACTGGTAGAACGGGGAATACCGGTCTTCGCGCGCAGAGGGGAAGACACCGACACCTATTACGAGCATCTAAACGCTGTCCTCGATACCAACCCATCCGTGACGATGGATGACGGTGCCGATCTCGTGACCTTGCTTCACACTTCCCGCCTCGACATAACGCCATTGGGTTCGACTGAGGAAACCACGACGGGTGTCATCCGCCTCAAAGCGATGGCGGCCGAAGGCGAGTTGCGGATACCCGTGGTTGCCGTAAACGACTCGGCGACCAAGCATCTGTTCGACAACAAGCACGGGACGGGTCAGTCCGCAATCGATGGAGTCTTGCGCGCCACGAATATCTTGATCGCGGGGCGCACCGTTGTGGTGATCGGATACGGTGACTGTGGCCAGGGAGTTGCCCAGCGAGCCGACGGTCTCGGCGCCAGAGTGATCGTCGTAGAGGTCGACCCGATTCGAGCGCTGTCGGCGGCCATGGACGGTTTTGAAGTCCGGACGGGAGATCAGGCGGCGGAGGTAGGGGACCTCTTCATCACGGTGACCGGAGACATCCATGTACTCAGAGAACAGCATTTCGCAGCTATGAAAGATGGTGCGATCCTTGCGAACGCGGGCCATTTCGACGTAGAACTCGATCTCGCCCACCTGCGCGAAGCCTCCGTGGCACAACGCCGGATTCGTGAAGAGCTCGAGGAATTCGAGCTTCCCGACGGGCGAAGGATCATCGTCATTTCCGAGGGCAGGCTCGTGAACCTGAGCGCAGCCGAGGGACACCCTGCGGACGTTATGGATATGTCATTTGCCAACCAGGCAATGGCGGCCGAGTGGATTATCGATCATCACGCCGAACTCGAGCCCCGGGTGTACCGGCTTCCCGAACACGTCGATCGGGACGTTGCGTCTATCAAGCTCGCCTCGATGGGATTTGACCTCGATCAGCTGACGTCAGAGCAGTCCGAGTATCTGTCGAGCTGGAGACACGGGACGTAAACCTTGATCGGGGCCCCATTGAGGAGCCCCGATCGATGAGCAGACCGCTGTGCCACGGGTAGCCGCCTGCTGATTATGGGAGGTTGGCCCCTTCCGAGTCGATCAACACCTGTGGGAGCGAGCGAGTCGCTTCAGCAGCCTTGATGACATCCTCGATCTCGTCGTCGATCAGTTCTTCACGCTCGAGAAGTGCATCCCTGAGCGCTTCGACAATGTGGAGATTGGCAGACATCAGCCGTGTGACCTCGAGCTTCTGCGTTTGGAGTATGGCATCGACAGCCTCCCTGGAAGTTTTGTCTCCGAGCACCTTCGCAGCGAGGTTTCCGCTGAACGGATTGTTCGACAATGTTCGAAAGGACACCAGCGAGTCTCCGAGGCCGAGGCTCCCAACCATTTCGACGGCCGAGTTGGTGGCCGTGAGAAGATCGCCTGCCGGGCCGGTTCCCGATTCGCCGAAGAACAGCTCCTCGGCGACCATGCCGCCAAGCGATATCTGGATCCGAGAAAGGATTTCGCTTTTGGAGCGAAGGAAGCGCTCCTCCTGGTCGCTATGCGCAAGAAGTCCCAAGGCATCTTTGCGCTTGATGATCGTGAGTATGTCGAGGTGGATGTCCTCACCCACCAGCCAGGCGATGGTTGCGTGCCCTGCTTCGTGGGTTGCGATGGCGATGCGCTCATGCTGGGGATACTCGGTTGGTTGGCCGAGACCGATTTCTACTTCGAGCCGGGCGACGCGCAGGTCTGGCATCGTCAGGGCATCGCGTCCGTCTTTGAGTGCGACCAGCAGCGCTTCATCGAACATTCGCTCGAGATAGGCGGGTGTGTAACCCATGGTTGACGACGCAAGGTCCTGGCGCGGCTTTGGATCGTCGAGTGACGGATCGTGTGCCTTCTTCTCCAGGAAATAGTCGATGAGATCGAGACGTCCTGATCGGCTCGGAAGTCCGAAATGCAAGATTCGGTCGAACCGCCCCGGTCGAAGAAGTGCAGGATCGAGATGGTCCGCGCGGTTGGTTGCGGCGATCAACAAGATATTCACTGGCGGAGCAGGTCGAGTTTTCAGATGGCGGTCATCAGGAAGAAAGCGGTTGGCACGGCCGATGAGCCAGTTGACGAGGCGGGTTGGGCGGTCAGGTTCGTCAAAACTCTGCATTTGGATCAGCAGCTCGTTTACAACGCCCCCGACTCCCTCGGAAATGCTGGGGTGGACGTCCATGCCTTCGACCGTCATCGGCGATGATCCATCCATCCCGCCACGCTTGGCACCGATGGCGTCGATCTCTTCGATGAATCCGATGGCGCCACCCTCACGTCTCGCAGCCTTACGCAGCGCCCGAAAATAGGAACGTATCTTGCGGCCGGTCATGCCGTACCACATTGATTGAAAGGACGTCGAACTCACAAAGAGGAACGGAACACCGGCTTCCCGGGCCATGGCTTTGGCTACGTGCGTCTTTCCTGTCCCCGGTGGCCCCTCAAAGAGCACCCCGCGGCGGGGGCGGCCCCCCATCCGGTCCGAGAACTTGCGGTGGTCCAAAAACACCTGAAGCGTGTGGCGAACCTCGGCAACAACCGGTCCGATACCTTTGACATCGTCGAAACTGATGTCGATCTGGTCGGGAGCGTAGAGAACGTGAGGCGATCGGCCATTGCCGAGCATGGGTCCGATCAGGACCACGCCGATCAGAGCCACGAGAATGAGCCCCGGCATCCAGATGGCGAGGTCCTCGGAGATGGGCGGCAGTCCAAACTGGACGGGATTGCCTGACAAGAATCGAAACCACCACCAGATGACGATTGGAGACAACGCTATCAGTATGCGCTTCAAACGCCGTTGACGATGGCGTTCTCTGGTCTCGGCGACATCTACACCCTTGGCCATGTGTGGGGCTCCCTCTTTACAGCTGTTAGCTACCCGTGAATATCAACTTACAACGCACTGGCTCCGCTGTCTCTCGGTTGGGTGTCGTATTTGGCTGCTACATGTAGCCCATGTGTGAGAGTTGTTTCGCAGTGATCGTTGCAAAGCCGGGCGTCAATCCACCCGTGGCCGACCCACAACATCGAGCGTTGTGCGAAGGGTGTTTGTCGACGTTCCGAAGGGCGCCTGCTCGCCGGCTCGGGGATCTCCCCGTTTTCTCCGCGTATGTGCACGTGGGTCCTGCCGCTACCGCAATTCATCAGCTCAAATACCGGGGCCACGTCGGGCTGCTCGATGTGTTCGTGCCTTCGATGCGGGATGCGATTCCCACGACCGCCAGAGTCCTCATCCCGGTACCACGGGTCTGGTCACGTCGCATCCGGTATGGAGTTGACCCGGCGGTGGCGCTGGCCGTTGCTCTCGGCAAAGTCACGGGGCTCTCTGTCGTGCACGCCCTGACGGCCCCACTCATCGGATCTCCACGTGCTGGAAGACAGCGTCAGCAGCGCCACAACATCCGTTTCGGCGCCCGGCTTTCGGTGCGTGAGGCAGTGTTGATAGACGATGTCGTGACGACCGGAGCGACACTGTTGGCCGCCGTGTCGGCGCTCGATCGATCGGCTGTGATCGCAGGGCTCACGGCAACCGGGGTGGCTTAGGATCAATGATGGCGCTGTCAGCTCAAGGAAGTAGCCAACGACAAAAGGAGACAAGCATGGATGTCAACATCCACGGACGACATCTGAACCTATCGGACGGTTTGCGGGAGATGGCGGAAGGAAAGATCGAAGCCGCCACGAGATTCTTCGAAGGCAAGGTCGTCAAGGTGGACGTGGAGTTCTCGGAGGAGCCAAATCCACGACAAGTAGAAAGCCGCCATCAGTGTGAGATCACGGCGAATGTCGCCCAGCATCTCGTACGGGTTGAGTCCCAGTCATCCGACCGTACCGCCGCCTTCGACGACGCAGTTGATCGATTCGAGCGTCAACTGCGAAAACTGAAGGAACGTCTGATTCAGCGACACCGCACCGATGATCACAAACGACTCAATGCGGAGGGTTTTGAGGACGATGATTCAGAAGACACAGATGATGTGCAAATTGAACGGGTCAAACAGTTCATCTTGAAACCCATGACCCCTCAAGAGGCGGTATTGCAAATGGAGTTGCTTGGACATGCGTTCTTCTTCTTCCTGAATGCGGAGACCGACCAGCACGCCGTTGTGTACTGGAGAAAGAACAAATCGGTAGGACTGATAGAGGCTTCATGACCAGAGTGCTGGTTGTCGACGATGCGCCAATCTTTAGAGCGGGATTACGAGCCGCTCTCACGGACGCGGGTTTCGACGTGGTCGGAGAAGCCGAAGACGCCAGCTCCGCCATCGTCGAAACCGAAGTGCTGCAGCCAGAGCTCGTTGTCCTCGATGTGCTCATGCCCGGCCAATCCGGGCTCGAAGTGGTTCCCAAACTCCTGACAGCCGCTCCGAAGACCAAGATTGTTTTGCTCACGACCAGCGAATCCGAAGAGGACATGCTCGCAGGAATCAAGTCGGGTATCCGCGGATATGTGATCAAGGACACGCCGTTCGAGGAACTGGTGAGCTCCATCGCGGCAGTCATCGCCGACGGGGCCGTCGTGTCTCCCAAAATGGCAGCCAAGCTTTTTGAAACGGTCCGCAATCTGCTGAAGCATCGAGACCTCGTCTCCAGCCGCAGGCCGACCTTGACGGGTCGTGAGATCGAGGTGTTGCAACTCGTCGCCCAGGGCTACACGAGTCGGGAAATCGGAGAGAAGCTCTACATCTCAGAGAACACCGTCAAGAATCACGTTCGCAACATCCTTGACAAGCTGGGCCTGCATTCCCGAAATGAAGCAGTGCTCTATGCGTTGAGGGAGAACTTGATCGACCTCGGCTGATGAACGAAGCGAGGGAGATCGCCACCGAGATTCTGATGGCTCTCAGCATGGCCTGGAATACGGTCAATCTCTACGACCATGAGCCGGAGAAGCAGCCGGCTTTTCAAAAAAGTCTGCTTCGGCTCCAGGAGCAGGCCACGCACGCCATCGCAATCACGGTCAAGCTCGACGGCTTCGCGCTAGATGAAACCGATCTCGACATCCCCCACGCGGCGGCCGAAAAGATGGCCGCCAGAATGTTTGTATTCAACGTTGGAAGCTTCGCGCTTGTCCGGCCCCCCGACGAACAAGAACTCCTGAGATTTCTCGAAGAAGTCGGTCGTGAGGACGAGGAGGCCTCGATCAATTTCAAGGTCAGGCTTGACACTGCCGACATCACGGCGTTCCGGGTCAAACCGCGAGCCAAGCTGGTGGATCGTGGTCGCAAGTTTGGAAAGGACGACGACGAAGACGTCGAGCGGGCGCCCGAAATCAAGGCGTTGCTCGAGCTGGGTGACCGCCCCAAGCTCATTGCACAGGAGATCCTCGCCCTCAGCGATCCGGTCGCAGCCGCTCTCGAGTTCACCGGGAGGTACGAGCGATTATTTCACAAGGTTGGCGATGACGATTGGGTCGCCCGTGACCGGATCGTCCAGACCTACGTCGAGGCGTTCTTTTTTCTCTCGGAGGGACACCAGGTCGCCGTTGTCGAGTTGATGCTCGAAGAAAAAGAGCAGCTTCCCTTCGCTATGTTCCTTGACCAATTCGCTTCATACGAGTTGGCCGGATTGGCGAACCATCTGAAGGAAGCCTCGCTCACCCTGCTCCTTGATTATGCGCGTGTCGTCGCTGAGGAAGAGAACAGGACGACAGAGCTCCTCGACCTCATGCGGGCAGATCCAGATCTCGAGGGTGCGCGGAGCGCCATTGGCCTTCGCGTCGGCCAGCGTCTCCGCGAGGTGCAGGATGGGAACGAGGGAATTCCGCCGCTCGAAGCACTGAAGGCCGAAGCTGCACTGGTCGGTGACGGCGCCGAAGACGGCGTTGCAGTGGTCAGGGGTCTGTTTCAGGTCGAGGAGCGTGAGTTTCGATCGCGGCGACTCGTTCGCATCTGGTCGGGACGCGTTGCGCAGGCAGTGGAGGACCGGGATTACGTGACCGCCGTGCGTTGGGTCGAGCAGGCTGCCGACGATCTCGATGCGATGGGTGCCAATGCTCCGATCGTGGAGGATGCGATCCGCAACATCGCAACCCCCGACCTCATCGAGACCCTCAAGCGCCAGATCTTCGGCACCCATCGACCCGAAGCTCAGGTCCGGTTGCTTGACCTGTTCGGCAGTGGTGCAGGAGAATCGCTTGTCGATGAGCTGGCAGGGGAGGAAGATCCTGGCCGTAGGAGAGCACTCATCGACACCTTGATCGAGTTGACCCGCAAGAACCATCGGGCGGTCACCGAGAATCTCGATGACGGTCGGTGGTATGTCGTCCGAAATCTCGCCACCATCCTCGCCAGATCCGGCAACAAGGACGCAGCTCCGGCGATGATCTCACTTCTCCAACACCGGGACGATCGCGTGAGGGTCGAAGCGGTGCGTGGTTGCGTTCCGCTGCTGGGGCCCGATGTCGCTGTCACCTACCTCGAGGACGCTCTGTTGGATCCGAGTGCAAGAGTCCGGGAGGCCGCCATGAATCTCTTGCTCGCCGTGCGTGGCCCGAACACTCACTATGCGGTATCCAAGGCCATCGATTCAGGGCCGGGAAGCCCGCAGGAAAAGGTCCGGCTGATTGAGGTACTTTCAAGAGATCCGTCGGAGAGTGCCGGATTGATCCTGTCGGAACTAGCTGAACGGCGGCTTGTGCTCACGGGAGGCAGCCGCGCTCTACGCGATGCCGCCAGAGCCGGATTGAAACGGAGGAAGCGCCTTGCTTGACGACAGCGTTGCACTCTTCTTGTCGAGTCTCCGCAGAGCTTCGAGCTCTGTCCAGCTCTACCCCCACGACCATCCACTCGTTGCGGAAGCTGCCCAGGGAGCGGTGACCGGAGCCCTCGCCCTCACCGAAGACGAGGGCGAGGTAGTGCTGTCTGTTGTCAACGATGCCTTCTATCTCAACAAGCGTCTACTGCCTCAGGCTTCGCTCGAACATCGGGCCATGCTCGTGCGCTTCCAGGACCAGGGCATCTCTTCGCTGACGATGAAACACCCTGTGACAGCCGCTGACGTGATCGATCTCGGAGAATTTCTCAACGGATCGACCGGCGACGTTCCGGCAGATGCGTCTATAGCTCTCAACGAGCGTCCTTTCACCGAGGCCGACCTGCGCCAGGCCGCCAACATGAGCAAGCTCAAACGCAGCTATGCGTCTTCGATCGATATTTTGCGGGGTGTTGCTGCGGCGGCCGGCGAGAAGTCATTCGATCTCAACCCCGCTGTCTGGGCTGTCGAAGAGCTCCTCGAATCCGTTCTCAAGGAGCCAGGGGCCAGTCTCCTGCTGGCGACTCTGAAGGGTCACGACGAATACACGTTTTTTCATAGCGTCAACACCGCAATCCTGGCCCTTGCCGTTGGTCGCACCATCGATCTCGACAACGAAAAGCTCACGATGCTCGGTCTGGGAGCGCTGCTGCACGACATCGGCAAGGTGCGAGTTTCTCCATCCGTGATTCAATATCCGGGACGGCTCACAAATTCTCACTGGCAAGAAATCAAGCTGCATCCCCAAGAAGGTGCTCAGGCGATTCTCGCCGCATCCGGCAACGGGCGCGAGGTGGCGGCTCGGGTTGCATTCGAACACCATGCCCGCTACGACCTTTCTGGATACCCCCAGGTGCGGGGTCGCAACAACCTCCATCTCTTCAGCCGCATCGTCTCGGTCTGCGATGTGTACGACGCAATGACGACCCGACGCTCCTACAAACGTGCCGAGCCGCCGACGAGAGCCTTGCAGCTCCTGCTCAATGGTGCCGGTACACAATTCGATCCGAACGTCGTGTATGCGTTCATCCACATGATGGGCATCTATCCGACCGGTTCGCTGCTGAAACTGAAAACCGGTCAGGTCGTGATCGTACTCGACAACGGTGAGGACAGCAGAACTCCGATAGCCGCCGTGGTGCGCGATAGTCGAAACATGCTGCTCGATCAGTACGAAGCATTCGAGCTGGATCCGACGCTCGTTGCCGACCAGGTCCTACCGGAAGTCGTCGGGATCAATCCGGCCGCTCTGCTCGAGGACATTCACCTTCCGGATAAGCTCGCAAGCTGACGCCGAAGGCTCTGCTTGGTCGGGGTTGCAGGTAATCTCGTGCCTCTATGTCTGTACTCGACAAGATCCTCCGTGTCGGCTCTGGAAAAAGCCTCAAAGAACTCGAAGTAGTCGCGTCTCGTGTGACCGATCTCGAACCCTCCGTCAAGCCCCTGTCGGACGACCAGCTCGTAGCAAAGACGACGGAGTTTCGCGAGCGGCTTGCAAACGGTGCGCCATTGGCCGACATCGAGACAGAGGCGTTCGCAGTCGTTCGGGAAGCGGCGTGGCGGGTATTGGGCCAACGGCCCTATGACGTGCAGGTGGTAGGTGCGGCTGCCCTGGCCCGCGGCATGATCGCCGAGATGAAGACCGGTGAGGGCAAAACGCTCGTCTCTACGATGCCGGCCTACCTCAATGCTCTCAGCGGCGACGGAATTCACATTGTCACGGTGAACGACTATCTCGCCAGGCGTGATGCCGAGTGGATGGGTCGGCTTCACCGCTTCCTCGGGCTCTCGGTTGGCCTCATCCAAAACGACATGACTCCTGAAGAGCGTCGGCCTGCATATGAAGCCGACATCACCTATGGAACCAACAACGAGTTCGGCTTCGACTACCTGCGCGACAACATGGCTCTCGAGTCGGCCTCGATGGTGCAGCGTGGCCATCATTACGCCATCGTCGATGAGGTCGACTCGATTCTCGTCGACGAGGCTCGCACCCCGTTGATCATCAGCGGTCGGGTTGCAGACACCGCCAAGTGGTACCGGGAGTTTTCACGATTGGTCGAGCGTCTTCGCGAGGGCGATGACTACGAGATCGACGAACGGCGGCGGCAGGTGATGACCACCGAAACCGGCGTAAGCAAAGTCGAGCAGCTACTGGGCGTGGAAAACATGTACGACCATGCCGCAGTCGACTTCGTCCATCACCTCGATGCTGCACTGCGGGCGAAGACCCTATTTGAAAAGGACGTCGACTACCTCCTCGACAACGGCGAGGTCAAGATCGTCGACGAGTTCACCGGACGCGTTCTCGACGGCCGTCGCTACTCGGAAGGCCTCCATCAGGCAATCGAGGCCAAAGAGGGCGTTGCCATCAAAGAAGAGAACCAGACCCTCGCCACGATCACTCTCCAGAACTACTTCAGGATGTACGACAAATTGTCTGGCATGACAGGAACGGCCGAAACCGAGGAAGCCGAGTTTCAACAGATCTACGGGCTCGAAGTTGTTGTCGTGCCAACCAATCGGCCAATCGCCCGTCTCGATCAGGCCGACCTCGTGTATCGATCGGAGCCCGCCAAGTTCAATGCCGTCGTCGAAGACATCGCTGAGCGTCACGAGCGCGGTCAACCCGTGCTCGTCGGCACGGTGTCGATCGAAAAGTCCGAGCGCCTTTCTGCTCTGTTGACGCGACGTGGGGTCAAACACGAGGTCTTGAACGCGAAGCAGCATGCCCGGGAAGCTCAGATCGTGGCTCAGGCCGGCCGGCTCGGAGCTGTAACCGTGGCCACCAACATGGCTGGACGCGGGGTCGATATACGTCTGGGCGGAGATCCTGAGTCGATGGCCGAGAATGCCATGGTGCGGTACGAGCTCGACCCTGCATCCGACGAGTATCAGGTCAAGTACGCAGACCAGCTCGAAACCTTCAAACTCGAGACCGAAGCCCAGGCCGAGCAGGTAATTGGCGCCGGCGGACTCTATGTGCTGGGAACCGGGAGGCACGATTCGAGGCGTATCGACAACCAGTTGCGAGGGCGATCCGGCAGGCAGGGAGACCCGGGAGAGTCTCGCTTCTACCTTTCTCTCGAAGACGACTTGATGCGCCGGTTCGCCCGGGATCGGGTGGCGGCCATCATCGAGCGGCTCAACATGCCTGAGGACATGCCGATCGAAGCCAAGATTGTGAGCAAGGCAATTGAGCGTGCACAGGGCCAGGTCGAGCAGCAGAACTTCGAGATTCGCAAAAACGTTCTGAAATACGACGAGGTCATGAACAAGCAGCGCGAAGTCATCTATGCCTGGCGGTCTGGGATTCTCGAAGAAGGCCGGGCCGGTGAGCTGGTCTCCGATTGGATCGAGGAAGCCGTCGACGCGACGGTACGCAGTGTGCTGTTGCCAGACATTCCACCGCAGGAGTGGGAATGGGATGATCTGCTCACGCAGCTCACCGTGTTGTATCCCCACGAACTGACCAAGGAGAGCTTCGACCTCATCGACGCCGGCGGCGATGTTGACGCGATTTCAGCGGCGGCTGTCGAGGACGCCAGGGCAACGTACGAGGCACGCGAAGACGAGATCGGCGCCGAGAAGCTGCGCGCGCTCGAACAACGTGTGGTTCTGACCGTCATCGACAATAAATGGCGAGAGCACCTCGCCGAGATGGACTACCTCCGGTCCGGCATCGGACTCCGGGCGATGGGCCAGAAGGATCCACTCGTCGAATATCAGCGCGAGGGCTATGACATGTTCTCCGGTCTGGTTGAGTCCGTGAAACAAGACGCAGTTCGCTATCTGTTTCATGTGCAGGTTGTCCAGGAACCGGCGAAACCCGTCATCAAACCGATCGGCCAGTTCACCACCAACAAGGGTGGTCAAGCTGCGCCCGCCCGCAAATCACCTGTCAAGGTCGATGAAAAGGTGGGCCGCAACGAGGCATGTCCATGCGGGAGTGGCAAAAAGTACAAGCGTTGCCACGGAGCCGCATAGCATCCAGCCCCACATGGAAGAAGATCCTCGCTCGCTCATCAAAGAACTTCGAGACCGGCTCGACGACGCCAGGAGGTTCCTTTGACGTCGACCGCAAACGGTTGGATCTAGAAGAATTACGCGGCCAGGCTTCTGATCCTGACCTCTGGTCCAATCCGGAAGCAGCCAAACAGGTAACCCGCACCATCGCTCGCTACGAGTCGACCATCGACCTCGTAGACGGTATTGCGTCCGATCTGGACGACGCTCAAACGTTGCTCGATCTCGCCAAAGAAGAGGGGGCATCCGAACTGCTCGCGGAAGCGACCCAGCTGCTCTCACCGGTATCAACGTCCCTGTCCACCCTCGAACGAGAGACGCTCTTCTTTGACGAGTACGACGACAGCACTGCGCTCATGAGCATTCACGCCGGCGCCGGAGGCGTCGATGCTCAGGATTGGGCCGAGATGATGCTCCGTATGTACACGAGGTATTTCGATCAGGCGGGTTTCGATTACAGAATTGAAGAAATCCAACCGGGAGACGAAGCCGGGATCAAGTCGGCAAGCCTGACGGTGGAAGGCGACTATGCCTACGGCGCGCTTGTTGGCGAAAAGGGAGTCCACCGGCTTGTCAGGATCAGCCCCTTCGATAGCAACGCTCGTCGCCATACGTCGTTTGCCGGCGTCGACGTGGTACCCGAGGTGGAGGAAGATCTGTTCGAAATCAGTCCCGATGATCTTCGCATCGAAACATTTCGGGCTCAGGGAGCCGGTGGCCAGCATGTCAATACAACGGACTCGGCTGTACGGATAACCCACGTACCGACCAATACTGTCGTTGCTTGTCAGGCCGAGCGATCGCAGTTGCAAAACCGCAACCGCGCCATGATCATGCTGCAGGCGAGGTTGGCGGAGCTGGCTCGCAAACAACACGCGGAGCGAATCGACGAGATCCGTGGCGAACAGGGCGAGGCCGCCTGGGGCAACCAGATCCGATCCTACGTTTTGCAGCCATATCAGATGGTCAAGGATCTCCGCACGGACTTTGAAACGTCGAACGTCCAGGCAGTCCTGGATGGGGATCTCAGCTCGCTGACAGACTCGTTTCTCGGCTGGCGGAGAAGAGAATCGAAGGATTGAATGAGCGGAACGCGAAATCCAACATACCGTTCCCTTTTTCGAGACCAGGAGTAACCTTGAGGACACAATCTCCGATTCAGGCAACCGATGTCTGACCTACAAACCCTTCGCTACGCGCTTGCGGGAACCCACCAGCGCGCAGTGAGCATGTCACCAGGCACCCGATACCACCCGTTGTAAGGCCCCCATGATCGAAGTCAAAGGCGCAACAAAGATCTACGACAAGACGACAGTCGCGGTACGCGACATCGATCTCAAGATCAACAAGGGTGACTTCGTGTTTCTGGTCGGCCCTTCCGGTTCTGGTAAGTCGACGCTGATCCGGCTGCTGATGCGCGAGGAGCGCCCGACCGAAGGTGAGATCTACGTTGCAGGCAAAGAAATCGGCGGCATGCCCGACTCCAAGGTGCCGTTTCATCGTCGGGTCGTTGGGACCGTCTTCCAGGACTTCAAGCTGCTGCCGAACAAGACCGTGTTCGAGAACATCGCTTTTGCCCTCGAGGTGATTGGGCATCCCCGCCATGTCGTCGAATCTCAGGTACCCAAGGTGTTGAAGCTCGTCGGGCTCGCTTCGAAGGGCGATCGCTATCCCCGCCAGCTCTCCGGTGGCGAACAGCAAAGGGTGTCCGTTGCCAGGGCTTTCGTCAACCGTCCTTTGATCCTTCTTGCCGATGAGCCGACCGGCAACCTCGATCCTGCAACGTCTGTTGGCATCATGCGATTGCTCGATCGCATCAACCGCACCGGCACCACGGTCGTCATGGCGACCCACGATCATGCCATCGTGGACGCAATGAGGCGTCGGGTTGTCGAATTGGAGCGCGGGCGCATCGTTCGTGACGACAGCCGTGGGGTGTACGAGGGCTTGCGAACGATGGAGGTTCCCGCTGTTCCCGCCAACGGACAGACTGATGCAAGCACATCGGAGCTGGCGGCCGACGAGTCGCTGCCAGACGGGACTCCGATGTCTCTCGAATCTGACATCGGAATGGGTAACGCGTAGACATGAGAGCCGAATACCTGATAGGCGAAGCCGCCGCCAATCTGCGACGCAATCTTCTGCTGGCTATCGGGGCAGTCCTTGCCGTTTTTATTTCGCTACTCATGACGTACGCCGCGTTGATCGTGGGCGAGATCACCCGTACGACTACCTTGCAGTGGCAGGAGGGTGTGACCATCATCGGCTACCTTCACGAGGCCGACCTGGCCGATCACACCGCCGTGATCGAGAAGGCCGAAAGTTGGCCAGAGGTCGAAACCGCCACCTATTTCTCAAAGGCGCAGGCTTATGAGGAATTCAAAGAACTCTTCGCAAATCGCGACCGCTGGATCGAACTCGTGGAGCCCGCCAAAATCCCCGCTTCGGTCAGAATCGTGCTCGCCGACACCGAAGCCCATCGGGCGGTGGTGGATCAGCTCGCCAAAGAACCGACTGTCCGCAAGGTTGTGTCTCCCGAAGACAACCTCAATGATGTCTTGACCGTCTCGAAGTTCCTCAACTTCGGGGCCATTCTGCTCGGCGCCACCCTGGGAGTCTCGGCGCTCGTCTTGATTGCCAACACCGTCCGGATGGCGATCTATGCCAGACGAGAGGAGATTGGAATCATGAAGCTGGTTGGAGCCAGCAATTGGTTCGTTCGGACTCCGTTCTTGTTGGAGGGTTTGATCGAGGGCCTACTGGGTGCAGGTCTGGCTGTGGCGGTCGGCTGGGTCGGATATCAGTGGTTGCTCGGCTCGTTTGATATCGGCGTCATCGAGACCGATCTACCCACTTCGTTTTTGCTATCACGCGGGATGCTGGTCCTCTTATTTGGCGGAGTAGTCGGGGTGTTGGGAAGCGCCGTCGGTCTGCGACGCTGGCTCAAGGAGAGTTAGTCGTGCAGCGGCCCTGGGCGCGCATCGTGGTGGTGTTCATGGGAATGCTGCTGCTCGCGAGCTTCATGCCGGCGGTTGGCGCCCAGACCACCAATATCCTCGAAGAACAGATTGAGGAGAACCAGCGCAAAATCGATGCGATTGAGCAGGCGATTCTCGACGCAAACGCGCAGGCATCTGCGGCCGGTTCTCAGATCGCCGCCACTCAGGCTCGGATCGCCGGGATTCAGGAAGCGTTGACCGAATCGGAGACGGAACTCAACGCCCTTCAGTTCGACATCGAAACCGCCAAGGTCAATATCGAGCAGGCAACCGCCGACGTGTTCCAACAGGAAGTAACGCTCGACGAAACCCGCGCGGAAATGGTTGACACCCGGCTCACGATCGATGATCAGGCTGTCGAGCTCTATATGCTCGGTGGACCTCGCATCGGCTTCGCACTGAACTTCGACGACATCCAATCGCGCGCACTTGGCGAAGAGTATGCAAGAGGCGTTCTGGTGAGTCTCGAGGAGCTGCTCTCCGGTCTGACGGACCTCGAAGAAAGCGAGCGGGAAATTCTTGGATCTCTCGAGTCGCGTAGGGCGGAACTCGAAGACGAGAAGCAGCAACTGGAACTCGACCAGATCGAAGCCGAAGCCGCCAGGAAGCTGGTCATGGATCAGCAGGCACGCCTGGAGGCCGAGCTCGCCAACCAGCGCGCAGTGCTGCAGAGCATTGAAAATGAGATTGCGCACTTCGCCGACGAGTTGGACGCCTTCGCCGCTGAGGAAGATCGCCTCCAGCAACTCCTCGTCGAAGCTCAGCAGGTGGGCGGGAATGCGCCGTCGATTCTCCTGTTCCCGACGCAAGGTCGCATCACATCGCCATTCGGCTACCGACTTCATCCCATTCTGGGATACGAACGCCTACACGCCGGTGTGGACATCTCGGCGCCGTCGGGGACGGACATATTCGCTGCCGGTAGCGGCAAGGTGATCGGGGCCGGGGTAGCAGGCGGATACGGCAATCGGATCATCATTGACCACGGCGGTGGTCTGGCCACGCTCTATGCCCACCAATCGCGCATGGTGGTTTCCGTGGGCGATTCTGTGGTCGCAGGCGACCTCATCGGTTATGTCGGCAGCACGGGTCTGTCGACCGGCCCCCACCTTCATTTCGAGACCAGGGAGAACGGCACGCCCGTCGACCCGCTCAATTACATTCCACCGTCGTTCTAGGACTCGCAGATGTCGAGCATCATCAAGAACCGGCAGGCTCGTTTCAACTACGAGATTCTCGATACGTATGAGGCGGGCATCGCACTGACCGGATCCGAAGTCAAGAGTCTGCGCGGCGGCAATGTTCAACTGTCAGACGCCTATGGAATCGTCAAGGATGGTGAAGCCTTTCTCGTCGGCGTGCACATCTCGCCGTATACCTTTGCTCGAGCAGGCGGCCATGAGCCCGATCGGACCCGTCGACTGTTGCTTCACAAAAAGGAGATCGAGCGGATAGGAGCCAGACTCGGCAAAGAGAGGCTGACGATGGTGCCGCTTTCGCTGTATTTCAAGAACGGCAAGGTCAAAGTCGAGCTCGGTATCGGAAAAGGCAAAACCAGGTACGACAAACGAGAAACCATCAAAAAGCGCGATCAGAAACGCGAGATCGATCGCGCCATCCGAGACCGCCGATAGCCTCGCTTTCTTCGGGGCTCCAGTTCGTTCGCTCGGAGTCGGGGTTCTGTTCCGCAGGTGCGCATGCCGCAATGGACCCTGTGGGGTTGCTTGTCTTATGGGGCTTGAAGGCTCTGCGCATGCGGCAAAGAAACCCCAGTGGAGCTGCTTTGTCGTGTGGGGCTTGAAGGCTCTGCGCATGCCGCAAAGAACCCCAGTGGAGCTGCTTTGTCT
>JABDOU010000155.1 GCA_013043085.1 Acidimicrobiia bacterium | reverse complement strand
GTGCAGGGATGAGCGGCCTCGCCAAAATTCTGGCGCAACAAGGGTTCCGTGTCAGCGGTTCTGACCTGCGCCTCGGACCTCATTCGGCACCACTGCTGGATCTAGGCATCGACATGTGGTCAGGACATCAGCCGGATCGTGCATCGGAGTGGGATGTCCTTGTGGCATCTTCGGCGGTCCCGACAAGTGATCCTGAAGTCCGATCAGCGACGCTCGCCGGGGTCGAGATCTGGGCACGCCCGGACCTGCTCGAAGCGATGACACGAGCAATGCCCGCAATCGGTTTTTCCGGCACCCATGGCAAGACCTCGAGCTCTGCGCTGGCGGTTGCGGCGCTCAGGGCAATGGGCCATGACCCCAGCTACATGGTCGGCGGCCGGCTCACAGACCTCGCCACCAACGCACACCTGGGTGATCCGGCGTTGTTCGTCCTGGAAGCTGACGAAGCCTTTGGCACGTTTCTGCGGCTCAATCTCAAATCGTTGCTCGTGACAAACGTTGAGGCCGACCACCTCGACTTTTACGAACACGGATCCAACGTTCTGTCTGCCTTCCAGTACGTAGCTGCGAGCACCGATGGGCCGGTGATCGTATGTGCCGACGACGAGGGGGCCATGCAAGTTTGGGACGGGGCCATCACCTACGGTCAGTCTCCGGCGGCCGATTGGCAGGTTGGCGAGCTCTCGGGTGACGCCCGCGGTGCCGAGTTCGGTGTGCGAAAACCTTCGGGGGAGATGGTGACGGTTCGGATCCCGAAACCCGGTCTCCATATGGCGTTGAATGCCACGGGCGTCATGGCGTTGCTGTCTGAGCTGGGATTTGATGCACAAAAGGTTGCCGAGGGTTTCGGCTCATTTGCCGGCGTACATCGAAGGTACGAACACCGCGGATCGATTAGAGATGTTGAACTGATTGATGACTATGCGCACCATCCGACCGAAATAGCCGCGACGATAAAGGCTGCGCGAGCTGGTCATCCGAACCGTCTGGTGGCCGTGTTTCAACCTCACAGGTACACACGGACCGCAGAACACGCCACCGGCCTCGGCGCTGCCCTCGTCGCGGCCGACGTCATTGTTGTAACAGATGTGTACGCAGCTCATGAGCTTCCAATCCCGGGTGTTTCCGGAGCGTCGGTTGTCCGGTCTGCCGAGGCGGCAGGCAAGCCGGTCGTCTATGAGCCATCAAGAGCAGGGCTTGCGCGAACGGTTGCTGACCTGCTCGAACCCGGCGACAGGGTGCTGACGCTCGGAGCGGGCGATATCACCCAACTTCCCGATGAGCTACTTGCAATCCTCTCGTGACCGACGGCCGAAGATGATGTGGCAAGACGTGGCGAAAGCGAACCAGCCCATGGCTCGCTTTACCACCTACCGGATAGGCGGTCGTGCCCGATGGCTCGCGGAAGTCGGATCAATCGATGATCTCGAGCGGATCTCGGACTTCTTACGAATTGAACCGTTACCCGTCTTTGTGCTCGGCCGCGGGTCCAATCTGGTGGTCAGCGATGCGGGCGTCGATGGATTGGTCGTGATGCTCGGCCCCTCGTTCTCCGGTGTCTCATTCGAAGGATCGCGCGTCATGGCCGGGGGAGCCACACCGCTGCCCGTGCTTGCCCGCGAGGCCGTAAAAGCCGGTCGAGGAGGGCTCGAGTGGTACGTCGGCATCCCGGGATCGGTCGGGGGAGCCATTCGGATGAACGCCGGGGGTCATGGCAGTGAGACGTCGGCCTGCCTCATCGATGCTCAGGTATTCGACCTGAATGCCGGAACCATGCGTACAGAAACCTCCGAAAGCCTCGACTTCTCATACAGGTCATCGTCACTCAACCCTGCCGATATCGTCGTGACCGCAACCTTCGCATCCACGTCGGTAGACCCCGCCGACGCCTCTGCCGCGATGCGGGAGGTGAGTTCATGGCGACGAGAACATCAGCCGGGAGGAACTTTCAACGCCGGGAGTGTGTTCACCAATCCGCACCACGACTCGGCGGGTCGCCTCATCGACAGCCTCGGGCTCAAAGGATTGAGGATCGGAACAGCTCACGTTTCCCACAAGCACGCCAATTTCATCGAGGCCGATCCCGACGGACGATCCCAGGATGTTTATGACCTCGTACTCGAGGTGCAGGCACGCGTACTCCAGGAGACTGGGATCACGCTGGTCCCGGAGATATCGTTCGTAGGGCGTTTCGACTGATGGATCCAAGAATCGCCCTGAGGCGGCGAGAGGTTGAATCGACCAGGATGAGGATCGTCGGCCGGCGCATTGTGCTTGTGCTTTCGGGAATCATTGTCGTGATGGGTGCGGTCTGGGCCATCAACACGCCCATGTTCTCAATTCGCCATGTCGATGTCGTGGGTCAGTTGAATTCGGCTGTCTCGTCGCGACTCGACCAGGCTGGGCTCGTGGCCGGAACACCCCTGCTTTTGGCTGACCTGTCGGCTGGGGAAGAAGCCATCCTCCTGGATCCCTGGGTCAAGGCCGTCGAGCTCGATCGCCAGTTTCCTGATCGACTCGTTGTCAAGGTTGCCGAGCGAATGGAGGTGGCTGTGCTGGATTCGGGACTCACCGTGAGTGACGACGGTCGAGTCATGCGTGAGAGCACCGGAGCCGAACTCACCCGTCTTCACGTCGACGGTTCACCGGTCAACTCCTACCTGACTGGATCATCGGCCGAGGCCGTCGACTTGATCATCATGCTCGATGGGACGGTGACCGATGTTGCGTACTCGGACGTCGGCCTGGTTGCGTGGTATGAGGGTATCGAAACGATCTTCGGCAGCACTGAGGAACTGTCGACCAAGGCTGCGGTCGCTGCCCTGATGCGTGGCGAGGTACAACCAGGTGAATCCCTCGATGTGTCCGTTCCGGAA
Organism: Acidimicrobiia bacterium; assembly: GCA_013043085.1. GTDB lineage: Bacteria > Actinomycetota > Acidimicrobiia > Spongiisociales > SHLN01 > JABDOU01. The sequence goes on along the minus strand of JABDOU010000155.1, from coordinate 1,032 downwards.
CGCCCGGTGATACGTTCGTCCGGCGACTCGACCATGGCCCCGACGCCGGATGGTTAGCTTCTCGATCGCGTACGCGAGAAGAGGAGCGTGTCGAGGAGCAACCTACGACCGAAGCGACAAGGATTGATCGACATTGGACCGGCCTCGTGCGCGCAGAGCTCGAAAAATGACGTTGACACCGATGTATAACCTTCAACATAAAGGTTAAGGTTTCGCCAAAAAGCTGCTGGACCGTGGTCGACCACCGTGTGTACCATGGCAGGGTCCTGAGGAGGAAATCCAGATGACCAATATGCAGAATTACCTCGCCGTCATCAAAGTGTGTGGGGTTGGCGGAGGCGGCGTGAATGCCGTGAATCGCATGATCGATGCCGGACTGCGGGGTGTTGAGTTCGTTGCAGTCAACACCGACGCCCAAGCACTGTTGATGTCCGACGCCGATATCAAGCTCGACATCGGACGCGAGATCACTCGCGGGTTGGGTTCCGGAGCCAACCCTGAGATCGGGCGCGCATCTGCTGAAGCCCACAGGGAGGACATCGAGGATGCTCTGCAGGGCGCCGACATGGTCTTCATCACCGCAGGAGAAGGAGGCGGCACCGGCACCGGCGGAGCACCTGTCGTAGCTGAGATAGCCAGAAGTCTTGGAGCATTGACGGTCGGCGTCGTAACCCGCCCATTCGGGTTCGAGGGTCGTCGCAGATCAGTACAGGCGGAGGCAGGCATTCAGGCCCTTCGCGATTCGGTCGACACGCTCATCATCATTCCGAACGAAAAGCTGCTCACCGTTGCTGACGATAAGACATCCATTCTCGATGCTTTCCGAATGGCCGACGACGTTCTTCTGCAGGGTGTTCAGGGCATCACCGAGTTGATCACCACGCCTGGCCTCATCAACGTTGACTTTGCAGACGTAAAGACAGTGATGCAGGATGCCGGATCAGCGGTGATGGGCATTGGCATGGCTGAAGGCGAAGAACGGGCGATCAAGGCTGCGAATCGCGCTGTCGAGAGCCCGTTGCTCGAGACTTC
>JABDOU010000098.1 GCA_013043085.1 Acidimicrobiia bacterium | reverse complement strand
CACGATCGCCAACCATGGCACGAGTGCCGATCGTCAGCTCGATGTGTATGCCAAGTCGATCGCCGACGGCAGATCCAATCATGAGGCGCTGTGTGACGTTGTCGACCTGCTCGTCAAAGAAACAGTGGCAGTCTGATCGCACCCGGATGGCACAGTTGACTGACCTGGAATAGAAATCTCGACATCTCGGTTATTCGACCCGTTTGGTTCACAGTCAGCCGTGAGTCACCAGCGCAATTGCACCCGAGCGACATCCGGAGAACCTGATGAATCCAACTTCGAACGAGGACCACGATACGCCCGTCACGATCTACACGACGGCCTGGTGCCCATATTGCGATCGAGTGAAGGACTTGCTCGACACCAAGGGGGTCGCCTACCGGGAGGTGGATGTGGATGGACCGGAAAAACGCACATGGCTAACGACGATGACGGGCCAGCAAACCGTCCCTCAGGTCTATGTTGGTGATCGCCATGTCGGAGGTTGGGACGACATCATTTCGCTCGAACGGGCAGGCAAACTGGATGACCTCTTGACTTCATGAAACGGGCTTCAGCAGCTCGTTGATCTCCACACGAATGCGACGAAATCCACGCCCCTTGGATTCAACCTTGCCAACCGTGACAACGCCGACCTCTTCGGTGTTGTGAACGTGGGTTCCGCCGTCGGCCTGACGATCGAGGCCGACAATATCGATGACTCTGACCTCTTCCAACTCTGCGGGCAGCAGGGAGACTTTGGTCCGGATGAGGCTGGGATCCTCGTCCGCCTCGCTCCTCGGAAGGAACGATACGTCCACTCGTCGCCTGAGTTCGAGCTGACGATTGAGCTCGGCCTCTACCTCGAGCTTGAACTCCGCGTTCCAGTCGGGCAACTCGAAGTCGAGTCTGCCCTGGCCGGGCTTCATGTCCCCCCCGGTCACCGGACTTCGAAACCGATCCCAGATAACCCCGCAGAGTGCATGCATGGCCGTGTGCGTGCGCATCAAGGCGTACCGCCGATCCCAATCGATCGTTGCATCCACCGTAGATCCTCTCGGAGGAATGCCACCCTCGAGCCAATGCCAGACCTTGTCGCGATCCGCGGTAACCCGGACCACGGCTAGCCGATCATCACCCTCAGAGCTGCCGATCGACAGAAACCCGAGATCATGGGGTTGCCCGCCACCTCCCGGGTAAAACACTGTTTTGTCGAGCAGTACCCGACCGTCGTCTGCGTCGACTTCCACCACACTTGCAGTGACCTGGCGGGCATAGGCGTCAGTTGCGTAGATATTGCCTGTCATAACGCCGTTCTAGCAGGTGGTCCAGGGCCAGCGGGCGCCTAAACCTCTTCGCAGGCGTGCCGATACATAGGTATGCCGGCTGGATTCGAATTTCGTGGGCGCCGTGCGTGGTTTGTTATCGGCGCACTCGCGCTGCTGCTCGCCATGGTGGTGGCGGTCGTTTTCTCGACCTCGGCCTCAACGCGCCGTATCGCAAACCACTCCGCCCAGCTCCATTTTGCGGACTCGACACTACGTGTCGCGACAGCCGCCAGGGCCCAAACGGGCATGGCCACCAATCTCGCCCTCATCGAGCGCGACTACTCCGTCTCGTTCGCCGAGGCCCGGGACGAAGCCATCGAGGAAGCTCGGCTCGCCGTGACCGCGCTCACACAGGGTGCGAACAGCATCGGAGCCGATCCGCTGGTGATGAACAATGCATCGAAACTCGGTGCGGATCTCGCGGGAGATTTCAACTCGGTTCTCGACCTCATCCAGGCCGGGCGCGTCAGCCAGGCCCAGGCCCTGATCGTCGAGGTGCTTGACCCCCGGTACCAGGCTTTCACGGAGCAGGTCGCACTCGAGCGCGATGCTCAGTTCGAAGCCGTAAATGATTCGGAACAGTCCTCCTCGAGGATCGCCGACGTCGCCCTCTTCCTTCTCGCCTTGATCGTCCCCATCGCGATCGTCTTCATCTACTGGGAAGTCGTACGGCGACAGCAACGCCAGGCCGAACTGGAGGTACGCCTCGATGCTGAACGACAACTCTCCAAAGCGCGGGACGATTTCATCGCCAACGCAAGCCACGAGCTTCGCACGCCGCTGACATCGATCTACGGTCTCGCTCAACTTCTGGCAGAGGATCCGACCCTCACCGACATGGGTCGGGACATGATGGGCCTCATCATCACCGAGACGAGCGACCTCAACCGCATGGTCGATGACCTGCTGACCACCGCGCGACTGGCTGCCGGCCAATTGCGTTTCGAGCCGGAGGATGTCCAGGTCGTCGATGAGGTCGAACTGATGATCGGTACGTTCGAACGCAACGGTGCCAACATCACAACGAATGTTGTTCCTGCCGTTGTCAAAGCAGACCGCCTACGCCAACGGCAGGTCGTTCGCAACCTCCTGTCGAACGCAACCAAGTATGGCGGACCCGATCTCCAGCTCACGGGCCGGGTCGAAAACAACAACTATCTCTGGCGGATCTCGGACAACGGAGACGGGGTCCCGCAAGAACTCCAGGATCGTCTCTTCCAGCGGTTCATCCATCAGCTGAGCTTTCAGCAGGCCGTGGCAGGTGGCGTAGGCCTCGGACTCAGCATCGTCAAGTCGCTGGCCGAGGGAATGGGAGGATCGGTCGGCTACGAACGGGAGAACGGGTGGACCCACTTCGAAGTCCGAATACCGCTCGCCCACCCGACGACCGCGACCGAACCTCTGGGCGGACGAACCGATCTCGAGATTCCGGCGGCGGGCGCCGCGTGAACCGCGGCAACAATCACCATCTATCGAGAGGGTCCAGAACCTGGGCCCTCATACTTGCGTATGGGCTGGTCGTATCCCAGCTTGCCTTGATCGGTCCCGCGCCTGTCGATGCCGCTACTCCGAATGGCGGCGAGTTCCGAATCAACGACGCAAATGCGGATCCGCAGTACACGAGAAAGCACGGGAGCCGAAACGTATCCATGTGGGACGGAGGCAATTCAGTTGCCGCGTGGTGGAGCGAGGCTCAAGACGCTGATGGCAACGGCCAGCACAATATCTACGTGCGCGTGCTCGGGCCGATCGGCTCGCCTCTCACCGGTGAGATTCGGGCGAACGCCGACCAAACGGGCGACCAGGACGAGGTGGCAGTCGGCACAGCCTCCACCGGTAACTTCGTTGTTACGTGGGCCCACCGCCCCAACGCCACCACCGACGAAATCTATGCGAGAGTATTCAACTCAGCAGGGACGCCCCAGACCGGCGATCTCCAGGTCAACCAGACCAGCAGTGGCACCCAGGCAGAACCTTCGATAACAGTTGCACCAAACGGAGATTTCATCGTCGTGTGGCAAGGAGAAGGACCCGGCGACACCGACGGTGTATTCGCGAGGAGATACAACGCCAATGGCACACCGAAGGCGGGCGAAGTGCTTGTCAATTCGACGACGCCAGGGGTCCAAGCCAATCCCGTGGTCGCAACGGACTCAACCGGCAACTTCATCGTGACCTGGGACGGTTCGGGCGTCGGAGGCGAAGCGGCAGGAATCTTCGGTCGGCGTATCAATAGTGACGGCACCTTCAGGGACGCCACCGAGTTCCTCATCAATACCGCGTCGGCGTTGACGCAAGACCATTCGAGCGTCTCTATGGACGCCGATGGTGACTTCATCGTGGCTTGGACACACCATGGGGCATCGAAGACAGTGCACGCCAAACTCTTCGATCCACTCTTGGCCACTCCCGGCGAGTTCGTGGTTCCGACGACCGGTGGGATCGAACACAGCCGTCCGTCAGCATCGATGGCCGCCGCCGGCGATTTCTCGGTCTCGTGGCAGTCTTCACCAGGAGACGCAGACGGCTGGGGCGTCCTTGTCCGAGATTATGCAGCAGGCGCAATTCCACTGGGGAGCGACCTCGTAGTCAACATATCAACGGCATCGGCCCAGAAGCGACCCGGGGTCGGGCTTTCCCCGGACGGAAACTCATCGATCGTCGTTTGGGAGGGCAACGGAACGCAGACCGGCCATGTGGACAATCAGGGAGTCTTTGGCAGAACCCTCATACCCGAGTTCGCGCAGTTAGGCATCTCTGGAAGGGTATTCAATGACATCGCCGGCGACGGCCTAGCCGACGGCATCGTTGGCGACGCGCTGAATCCCGCCGTCGACAACGTCGATGTGTACTTATACGGCGATAGCAATTCGAGCGGGTCACCGGACGCCGGAGACGCTCTCGTAGGCGGGCCAATCCAGACCGACGGCTCCGGAGCTTACAGGTTCGTTGGTATCCCGGACGACACGTACTGGCTGGTAGTTGACTCTAAAACCATCTCCGGCAACACGGCGGTCTGGGCGGAACAAACATACGGCCCCGATCAGAGCTCCTGTGCTGACGGCCTCGGGGCTACCACATCTCGCATCGGGCCGGGTGCGTGCTACAGCGGCCGGAATGGCGGAGTATCGGACGATGCATCCTCACTTCTCACGGCCGAGCACGTCGCCCGGGTTGACCTGACCACCGAAGCAGCAAACCGCCACTTCGGTTTTAGCACCAATGTCGTGACAACGACGCGCGGTGGCGACACCACCGACGATGATGGAGGCGGTACCGCCAGAACCATCCAGGGCTCGCTCCGGCAATTCATTCAAAACGCCAACGCTCTCGCTGGTGCAGACGCTATGCGTTTTGTGCCTACCGAAACCACCAACCAGACAGCCGGTCCCGGCACCGACTGGTGGCGGATCACGGTGTCGGCCGATATACCCATTGTCTCGTCGAACGGAGTCACCGTTGACGGCACAGCATACGAACTAGACGGGATCACGCTTCGAAACGCCAACAACGCCGGCATCGGTGCAGGTGTCGGTGTCGGAACGACTGGCACCTATACGACTCCCACGCTCGATCCCGAACTCGAACTGACCGATGGTGGATCGATCATCAATGGGCTCCACCTCCAAGGCGACTCGATCGTCGTACGACATCTATCGATGAGCGGTTTCGATTATGAGCTTCAGCTTGAAGGAGCAACGAATGCCGAGATCGATAACAACGTGCTCGGTACGGGCCCGGCTGCCTTTTCTGCGATCCCGAGCGGCATCCATGCCATTCAACTCGATGCCACCTCCGTCGGCGTCAACATCCACGACAACCTGATCGGCTTCAAAGCCCAGCGTGGTGTTCAGGTCTACAACGGTTCGAACACCGTCACCATTCAAGAAAATGAGATCAGAGATTTGGGCAGCGATGGAATCGACATCGCACTCAACTCCTCAGATGTCGACGTCATCGGGAACTTGATCACCGGTGCCGAGAATTACGCAGTCGACGACATTGGCCCTCGCGTCGACGTCATCGACAACACGATCACCGGCAATGGGACCATCGGACTACCCAATCAAGTAGGAGGGATACGGCTCTTTTCGGCCGATCATGTCGTGCAGTACAACGTCATTTCCAACAACGCCGGCGACGCCGTCAACGTGGCCGGCCGCAACGATGCGAACTCACGGCCGCCGGCCATTCGAACGCTGGTGTCGCAGAATGTCTTTGGCGACAACACCGACATCGCCATCGATCTCACGGCCCACAATTCTGACGTAGACATCGGAGACGGCATCACAGCCAACACCGGCGGCACCATTGCCGACCACGGCAACGATGGCATCGATACCCCGGTGATCGCAACCGCTGACGCATCCGGCGCCGTGTCCGGCACATCTTGTGCCAACTGCTCCGTCGAGATCTATCAGGCATTGCCAGACGCAGACGGCTCCGACGAGATTGCCACCGTTGGTTACGGCGAAGGCATCGCCTACCTGACAACGGTCGTCGCCGATGGGACCGGAAACTGGTCCGCGACGGGTTTGACCCTGGCCGCGGGTTCTCAGGTCTCGGCCATCACCCACGTCGACACCGATGCCGACCTGACGGTGGACAGCACGTCGGAGTTTGCAGCCAACGTCGAGGTTGCCGGCATCCAGTCGATTTCGGGTTCGATCTTCGATGACGTCAACGGCGATGCCAACATCGTGGCAGATCCGACTCTGGCCAACGTCGGCATCTCCCTTTATCTCGATGATGGCGACGGCATCCCCGAGGGCACAGATGCGTTCGTTGCCTCGACC
>JABDOU010000072.1 GCA_013043085.1 Acidimicrobiia bacterium | reverse complement strand
CCCTCAAACTCACCGTTTGGAGCGAAACCTGTCTGGCCGGGATCGAACGAGCCGCGCCGTCGACAACCGTTTGAAGCATTTCCGTGAGCGAATCGAAGGCGATCAGTGCCTGGGCGGTTTGATACAGCGTCTCGGTTTTGGCGAGCGACTCCTGAGTTGACTGGAACAGCCTGGCATTCTGGATGGCCACGGCACCCTGAACGGAGAAGGCATCGAGAACGATGAGTTCTTCAAGATCAAAGGGTTCGCCCCGGGAGCGGCTGACGGTCAGGACCCCGATGACGCGGTTACGTGACACGAGCGGCATAGCAATAAAGTGCTCAATGTTGCCTATACCCGCGTACACCGGGGCCTGGTCGGCTGTGAGGCCATGGACCACAACGTGGCCCTGGGTCTCAACAACTTCTTTGAGGATGGGATGGCTGGCGACTTTGAAATACGACTTCTGAATCTCGGTGGCGTCTTCGATGCCGTGTGCTGCCATTACGCGCATCATCTCGCCCTCGCGCAACAGCACCGAGGCGGCCGTGAATTGCATCATCGGCTCGAGACCATTCAGCAACGCCCCGAGCACAGCTGTGAAGTCAAGCGAAGAGACCATGGACGATGTCACCTCCCGAAGCGACTCGGCAAGGCGACGTTGACTCTTCTCGGCGGCGAGACGTTCGTGGCTATCGATGAGCATTCCCAGTTCGTGGGCCACAATGCTCATCGTTGTGATATCTGACTTGGCAAATGTCCGCGAGCCGGATCCATTGACGACAGCGATCGTCGCCGTAGTGCCTGCACGGAGAGGGATTGGAGCGATCAACATCGAGCCGATCATGGTGCGGTCGTGCTCGGTGAGGACGTGTGGATCGACAATCACGGCCGAATCGTGGGCAAAAGCCATGCCGCTCGGACCGTTGATGTGGCCTTCGTACGGGCGCTCACGAAACAATCCGGGCTGCGGTCCGCCTACCACCGACCGCCGAACGTCGCGAACACTCGGCTCAAAGACGTGGAGGCTTGCCTGATCTGCGTCGAGAACAGTGGCGACGGCGTCAACCGCATACTGAAGGACCTCACCGACACCTGCGTCCAGCGCCTGTCGAATGCGTGCATGGAACCAGGAAAGCCGGTCGACCCATTCTGGAATCGGTTGTTCGCTTGCGATAGCGGCAGATTCCACCATCGACTCACCTCTCATTGCGCTTCCGATATTCTTCGGCTCAGAAGAACCACCGTTTTAGGGGTTCTGCCTCAAGGGTGCGGCCTCGTGGCACTGCGGACTGTGACCGGTTCAGATACCGTCTGTGTACGACCGAACCAGATCGATCTCGGCGATGTGATCCGACGCCCCCCCGGGAGTCTCGAGAATCACCGGGCACGTGGTGTTCCGGACTATCTCGGCAATCTGATCGACCGGGATATGGCCCTGAAGGAGGTTGTCGTGACGATCCCGCCGGCTGTCGAAGGGATCCCGGGAACCGTTGCAGTGCAAGAGGTCAATTCTGCCCGTTGCAGCCATGACGCGATCTACCAAACCGTCAAGCGGCTCTCCGGCTGCCCACGCGTGACACGTATCAAGACAAAAACCGACGCCGGTATCTCCAACCACTTCCCACAGTCGAGCAATCATCTCGATTTCTCGCCCAACGGCCCGATCGCCCGAAGCCGTGTTTTCGATGAAGATCGGCATGTCACTCTCGACCTGGTCGAGTGCCTTCTTCCACCTCACGAATCCCTCTACTGGATCCTCGTCATCGGAAACGTGCCCGCCATGAACGACGACAGCATCTGCTGAGATGGCTTCTGCGGCCTGGAGTGTGTCATTGAGAATCTTGCGACTCGGAATCCGAATCCGATTGTTACCAGCGCACACGTTTATCAAATACGGAGAATGGACGATCACCGAGACCGGCGACTCCCGAAGCTCCGCCGCGTCATCGCGGGGCTCGGGCGCTTTCCACCCCTGTGGATTCGAAAGGAACATCTGCAAGATCCCGGCTCCTCGTTCGCCGGCCGCCTCCAATGGATCCGACGGATCGACGTGGGCACCCACAAATCTGGTCAAGAAGTCTCCCCGTCGAACATCCAGGAGAATCGGTCGTCAAAGGCCGAACGGAAGCCGGCGACTATCCAGAGCAATCCCAGACCGATCAATCCGGCAATCGGAATCAGGGGCCAGTTTTCGGTCTCTCCTCCGGAAAGCAGAACGTATGTGCCGAGTATCAGGCCGATCACGATCATCGCGAGCCCCCAGGCAACCCGTCCGAAGCGTATGCGTGATTCCTCAGGCGGCGGTGGCAAGCTCGCCATTGAAAGCGATTTCAGGCTGCGAGCGACATTCACAGGATCTTCTGACCATGCATTGGCCCTGAGCACAAGGCTGCCGTCGACCCATTCTCCTCCCCAGGGGTGAGATGGCAACCGGCGAGCGTCTCCGACCCGAACCCGAAGCGCAGGGACATCTCCATCGGCGTCCTCCAGCACCACGGCCTCGATACTCGACACCTCCTCCCAAGGTAGGAACACCGTTCCGGCTGCCGGTCCTCCGAGCGCATTGAATGTGAGACCGCTCGGATCTGCCTTCAGCACCGGTCGGGGGGCAAACATCTCTTTGGTCGACCAGATCAACATAGCTGTGCCAACCACTGAGAACACCAATGCCCAGGCCTCCTCGGACCCATTTGCTCCAGGGCTGTTGAGCCGGGTCAACTCTGCGAGCCGGTCGATGAACCGTCCATACCCGGGCACGACCTTTGGCAGCACGAGAACATCGAATCCAATCAATACGAGCGGGACCGACAACAAACCCACGAGCCACCCGAACAGAGCCGAGCGATGAACCTCATAGTTCACGGGGTGACGCCCAGATCCTCGGGTGTGACGATGGCGTTGAACGGAACGTCGGATTGTTCGATGAGGTGGGCCGCCTTGCCTTCTGATCTGTCCACAAGCGCGATGGCCTGAATGACTTCGAGGCCGGCGTCGCGCGCCACTTCGATCGCTTCCAGCAGCGCTCCCCCGGTCGATGTCGTGTCTTCGATGACGGCAACGACATCGCCCGGCAACACCGGCCCTACCAGTCTTCCACCGAGGCCGTGATCCTTTGGTTCTTTCCTGACACTGAACGCCTTGAGTGGAACATCCTGGATGGCGGCGGTGAGTGCCGTGGCAACTGCGATCGGATCGGCACCCATCGTCATGCCTCCCACGGCGACTACCGACTCGTCGAGAATTCCGAGGACCGCTCTGCCCACGTACACCGAACCGGGCCCATCCATCGTCGTTTGTCTTCCATCGAGATACCACGGAGTAATAGTGCCGGAGCGCAAGGTAAAGGGACCGTCGGTGCGAAGTGCATGCTGCCGCAAATGCATCATGAGACCCTCAACACTGGCCTCCTGAATTTCGCGGAAATACCTCAAGTTCTCCATCGGGGTGACGATACTAACTCCGAGAGGTTTCCCGCCTCCCGTGTTAGCCCGAAAAATGGCCACCGCAAGGTGGCCATTTTTCATGGTCAACTGGCGGCGGTCAAACGCCTTCTTGATTGGCACGATCCGCACGAACGAGCAACCTTCCGGTTCCTTGGGAGTTGCTTCGCAACTCTTTGGAGACCTACCCGAAGGGGCTTGAACACTCTGCGCATGCCATCAGACAGTGCTGAAACCTCTGCTCATGCCATCAGACAGTGCTGAACACTCTGCGCATGACATCTGATAGTGCTGAACGCTCTGCGCATGCCATCAGACAGTGCTGAACACTCTGCGCATGCCACCTGAAAATACGCTACTTGCCGAAGCGGCGTTCGCTTCTGGAG
>JABDOU010000041.1 GCA_013043085.1 Acidimicrobiia bacterium | reverse complement strand
GATCTCGACCAGGCACTCGGCTAGTCCGATCGCCTGGTGAGCGGGTTCATCGGACGAGGTGGTCTCTGGGTGTTGGTCCAGCTCGGCCTGTTTGCCGCAATCCTGGCGACCGGTTGGAGCGGAATGTTGCCATTTGACCGGGTCCCCATCCTGGGCAGCGTCGTATTTGCGGCCGGCATCGCCATTATCGGCCTGTCGTTCGTAGCGCTCGGACGATCCCTGTCGCCCTTTCCCGAACCACTCGAGCATGGTCGCCTCGTTGACCGAGGACCCTACGGCGTCGTGAGACACCCGATCTACACGGGTGTGATTGTGTCGTTTACAGGGTTCTCCTTACGTGCCGGTAGCTGGTTGGCCCTCGGGCTCACGCTCGTGCTTGTCGCCTTCTTCTGGTTGAAGACCGGGAGAGAAGAAAGGGCGCTGCAAGCTGCCTACCCCGACTACGTCGGATACACACAGCGGGTGCGATGGCGCATCATTCCTTTTCTTCTTTGACTCTTCTTTAATGACTCGGATCCACGATCATGACTAGTGCCCATGCAACGGCGCGAAATGACTACCCCGGGTTCTCAAGTGATGGAGCCGTTCTTCCGATAGTTCCCTCGAAATGCCATCGATATCTCTGCCGGGAGTTCCACGCCGCTCGACGTCGCCCAGAACATCTCTCTCAGCCCCGGCACGGACCGACCACCGGAACGCCGTGCCAACTCGGACATACGAAGACGAGGGGGCCGCCATGCTCGAGTTTGCGCTCGTGTTTGTCGTCTTCCTGGTTGTCGTATTCGGCATCGTCGACTTTGGTCTCGCCATCAGCGCCAACACCCAGATCTCGAATGCAGGCCGGGAAGGCGCTCGTATGGCGACTCTCGTCTCGGATCCGGTCGCCGTGGAACAACGTATCCGTGACTCGGCGAGCGGCCAGCTGAACCCGGCCCTGCTGACGGTGACGATCGAGTGTGTCGAACCGGGCGGCAACCCGTGCGTCAAGGCTTCCGTTTCGGCGCCTGCCGGCGATTTGCGTAACGCTGAGCCAGGGGACAAGGCGCGCATCACGGTTGGATATCCCTACACGCTCCTCACCCCTCTCCCTGGCTTCATCAACGTCGACTCGCTCGTCGACCTGCGATCAATAACGGAAATGAGGATCGAGTGAAAGTCCGTGTTCAGAATCGAGGAAACCTGGGCTCACGCGACGACGGCGCGATCATGATTCTGGCTGCCTTCCTGGTTCTCCTGGTGTTTGCCGCTGCGGCCCTGGCAATCGACATTTCGCTGAAATCGAAGGACCGGCAGCACCTGTGGAACACCGCAGACGCCGCTGCCCTCGCCGGAGCCAGCCAGCTTCCGGACAATGGAGTGCTGGCGGCCGCGCTTGCAACCCAGTACGCCAACGACAACGACCCTTCGATCGTCGGCTCACTTGGCATCACCTTTCGATGCCTCGTAGGCGACAGGAACGGAGACGGTCAACCCGACCCTGGCGACGTTCCCACTTCTTGCGATTCCCGAGCAACGGTGGGGCCGATGATCGCTGCGCCCCCGTTCGTCTGCGCCGGTGGCACCTGTGTTTCGCAGTGCAACCCGGTCGTCGACAGATGCAACACGCTGGTGGTGGATGCCGAGAAGTCAACGCAGTTCCACTTTGCTCCTGTCATCGGCGTCAATGACGGAACCACAAGCGTTCGGACCGCGGCGTGTCGTGGGGCGTGCGGTGGGGCCCTGAGCGGTCCGGTCGATCTGATCCTGATCATCGACCGTACAACGAGCATGTCCGATGCGGATCTCGACAATGCCAAGAACGCGTCGCTTGGTGTTCTCAACTATTTCAATCCCAGCGTTCACAATGTTGGCCTGGCCGCCCTCGGTTCGGGTGATCCCAACAACACCTGCAACGGAAGATCAAACGGCAGCGGCGACTGGTTACTGGTCGGCCTGAGCAACGACTACAAGAACAACCCGGATTTCGATTTCGACTCAGACGGGGCGCCGGATCTCGATTCGTCCAGCAATCTCGTCAACACGATTCAATGCCTCAACAAGCAAACAGGGACCAATCTGGGAAGCCCCATCAACGACGTGACATACAACAAACCGGACGCCCTTACTGAACTGATCTCAAACGGCCGACCCGGTGTGAAGAAGGGCATCATCCTCATGAGTGATGGCGAAGCCACCCAGCCCGGTGGCAACCCTTGTCAGTATGCGCGAAATATGGCGACCATTGCCAAGGACCAGGGCGTCGAGATCTTCACAATCGGCTTCGGTATCGGCGGTTCCAACTGCAACGACGGGACGCCGGTGTCCCAGATGCTGGCGGCAATGGCGACCGGTCCGACGATTGACAACTGTCTCGCCGGGACCGAGAACACCGACGACGATCACTTTTTCTGCGAACCTGGAAATGCCGATCTCCAGGACGTGTTTCTCGCTGCCGCATCCAGCTTCGAATCCGGCTCGAAACTCGTGTTCCTGCCGCCTGGCGGATAAGCCGCCGCCCTCAGAGAAGCTCCTTCGGGATGGCGGCCGCAAGAACCTCCAGAAATTGCCGGTGAATGGCTTCTGGAGCAGCTACGAATAGCGCGTCATCAAGGCGGCTGCGGCGACCCTCGTGATTGGTGATCAGGCCGCCGCCTTCCTCGACCAGAACCATTCCCGCCGCCACATCCCACGGAGCGAGAGCCAGCTCCCAATATCCGTCGAGCATTCCTGCCGCAGTCCATGCGAGATCGAGGGTTGCAGCTCCGAATCGTCTGATTCCTTGCACCTCGGCTATCACGGCCGCATTGATGTCCGTGTAGACCCTGGGACGCTGGCGTCTGTCGTAGGGATAACCCGTTGCCACCAGCGAACGGCCGAGGGATTCCGGCGCGCTCACCTGGATCGCAGCTCCATCACAGAAGGCACCGGCGCCTGCCGAAGCCCGGTATTCCTTGTCGGCGAACACATCGACGACGACCCCGACGATTGGTACGCCATCTTCTACGAGGGCGACGGACACGCCGACATGTGGCACGCCGTGAAAAAAATTCACCGTCCCATCAAGCGGATCGATCACCCACATTCGGCCGTCGACGAGCTCACCGGTGTCGTCCTCCTCGGCCAATATCGCATCACCGGGCCTCGCCTGTTCGATGACCGCAATCACCGCCGATTGTGAGGCGAGGTCTGCTGCGGTCACCGGGTCAACATCCGAGGTCTTCCAACCAGCCTGTTTGACGGTTCCGAACCACTCCCGCACGACGGCCGCTCCCGCCTGCGCTGCCTTGCGTCCGACCTCCAGATCTTGCATGGGGTCGAATCTAGGGTGGGCTAGCTTGATGGGGTGCTACTGGAGTTTCTCGTATTGCTCAGCGCCCTTCTTGCTTGGGCCGCGTTTCCTCCACTCGGTTGGGGATGGCTGGCACCGCTGGCTCTAGCACCCCTGCTTGCTGCCATTCGGCGGGTTCACACCCGGCGCGGAGCTGCCTTTCTGGGCTTCTCGTTCGGTCTGCTTTTCTACGGATCGTTGACGTTCTGGTTGACACTCATCGGCTTCTACGTTGTCGTCGGGTTGGCAGTCGTCATGGCCCTTTTCACCGCGGTCTTTGCCACAGCGCTGTGGTCGGCAAGATCGTGGGAACCGGTGCCCTGGGCGCTGACCGCGACCGGTTTGTGGTCGGCGATGGAGTTGCTGCGAGCTCGGTTTCCGCTCGGGGGGTTCCGGTGGGGTGACATGGGATACGCAATCGCAGACATTCCCTGGTTTCGGTATGCCGCCAAGTACGTTGGAACCTCCGGGTTGACGGTGATCACGGTGGCGCTGGCAGCAGGCCTGGCGATTGTCGTGGCCGACAGAAAACAACCGTGGCAGCCACTTGCCGGAGCGGGCGCCCTCGCACTGTTCGTTGCCCTGGCGGGTGGGATGTCCATGGAAACCGCAGACAGGACCAAATTGCAGGTGGCGGTCATTCAAGGCAGCACGCCATGCCCAGGCGCACACTGTGCCAACGAGAACGTCCTGACGTTTGAACAACATCTGGCCAGCACGAGCGAACTCGAAGCCGACCGCTTCGATCTCGTCGTATGGCCAGAGAGCTCCGCGCAATACCAGGGTGATCCGGTCACAAATCCGGAACGGAGTGAACAAATCGCCCAGGAGGCGAGGCGGCTCGGTGCATACATTCTGGTGGGAACCTCGCGCGGCGTCTCAGACACCGAATGGATCAATGCCAATGTCGTCTTCAATCCCGACGGCGAGATCATCGGTGAGTATGTCAAAAGGCACCCCGTCCCCTTCGGTGAGTCCGTGCCTGCACGGGACTTCTTCGACTTCATACCCGATATCGCTCGCGTGCCCCGCGACATGGTTCCGGGCGACGGTCCCGTGGTCTTCGAAGTCGACGATGTCACCATGGGAAGTGTGATTTCGTTCGAAGGCGGTTTTGCCAAAGAGCCGCGCCAGGAGGTCCAGGCGGGTGCGCAGTTCCTGGTGATCGCAACCAACGAATCGACCTATCTCGAAACGTCCGCGGCGGAACAATTTCTACGTATGACGAGGATGCGGGCTGCGGAAAACGGCATGCCGGTGATTCACGCCGCACTCACCGGCCCTTCGGCGCTCTTCGATGCCAATGGCAACAGATTCGATGAGACGGCCATCATGAGTCAGGGTCAACTGCTTGGCACCATCTCCCCGCGGGTTCGTGAGCCGACGATGTACACCCGCTACGGGGAGTGGCTTGCCTACCTGTCTGTCATAACGGCGTTGGTTGCCGTGCTCGTCCAGTTCAGACTGAGATCCGAACCGCCGACGTCTGAAGATGTCGAACCAATCGAGGCACTCACCTGATAGATACCGCCCCCGTGCCTTGGGCGATGACACCGATCTCTTGAGCGGTTACGCCCAGGTCGGACGCAACTGAGACGGCGTCGCCCGCCATCGCAGGATCCATCACGGCCACAAATCCGATACCCATGTTGAACGTTGCAAACATGTCGACTACAGAGATGTCTCCTACCGATTCGATGAACGAAAATATCGGTGGGCGAATCCAACTCCCCGCATCGATGTGAGCGTCGATATCGCTCCGGAGGATTCTCTTGACGTTGCCGGGCAGCCCGCCACCCGTGATGTGGGCAAGACCGTGTACCCCGCCACGTGCCAGTAGTCCGAGCGCGATCGGCGTATAGATCACGGATGGTTCGAGGAGGACTTCACCGAGCGATCCACCTTCAATGACCGTGTGAATCCCGATCTTTGGAATAACCGAAGACCGGATCAACGAGAACCCATTGGCACGCACATTTGGCGACGAGAGGCCGACCACTATGTCGCCGACCTTTATGGCTGATCCATCCACGGCACTACCGCGTTCCATCACGCCAATGGCGGTGCCTGCGAGGTCGAACTCTCCGGGTTTCATGACGCCCGGGTGCTCGGCAGTCTCGCCGCCGAGAAGTGCTACACCACTCGCCCGACAGGCATCGGCGATGGAGCTGATGATCCCGGATGCCCATTCGACATCCAGGCGTCCGACTGTGAGATAGTCGGTCAGAGCGATCGGACGGGCGCCGATGGCGGCGAGATCGTCGATGCACGAAGCGACCAGATCCTGGCCGAGGCCACTGAAGATCCCCGCCTGGCGGGCAACGTCGGCTTTGGTTCCACATCCGTCCGTACTCATGACCACAACCGGGTCATCGAACCCGTCCGGGAGCGAAATCCCGCCTGCAAAGCCGCCGAAGTCACCCTGCACACCACTGCTCCACGTCGATTTCACAGCCGATTTGATCCGATCCACAAGTGCCTCACCTGCCTCGATATCGACCCCGGCTTCTCGATAGGCCGTCATCGGCTCACGGAAATCGCCGTCGGGTAATCGCCCGACAGACACGCCGTGCAGAACCGGTTGGGATCGATAGCAGTCGCCGCCAGGAGTCCGTCGAGCGATAGATAACCAAGCGAATCGACCTCCAGGAAATCTGCTATCTCATCAACCGTCATCCGCGACGCAATCAGCTCTTCCCGGCGTCCCGTGTCCATGCCGTAAAAGCAAGGCCATTGGTACGGCGGTGAAGAAATCCGCAGGTGAACCTCGTTGGCGCCGGCCTTCTTGACCATAGATATCAACTGGCGGGTCGTGCTACCGCGCACAATCGAATCGTCAACCAGCACGACACGTTTTCCCTCGAGCTCCTGGGTGATCGGGTTGAGCTTCATGCGAACACCCTGGTCGCGCATTTGTTGGGTAGGACTGATGAACGTCCGCCCGATGTATCGATTCTTCACCAAACCATCGACGTAAGGGACACGTGCGGCGGCGGCAAATCCCTGAGCCGCCGGTATGCCGCTTTCGGGCACCGGGACCACCACGTCGACATCGGCCGGATGTTCGACTGCAAGCCGTTCCCCCATCCGTCGCCGGGCTGCATGAATGCTCTGACCAGACATCGTGCTATCCGGGCGGGAGAAGTAGACGAACTCGAAGACACACGTGCGCTGCTTCACGTTCGTGAACGGGTGAATGCTCCGGACACCATCCTCGTCGATGATGATCACCTCACCCGGTGCAATCTCGCGAATGAAATCAGCGCCGATGATGTCCAATCCGCACGTTTCCGATGAAAGCACCATCCCGCCGTCTACTCTCCCGAGCACGAGGGGGCGGAAGCCGAGCGGATCGCGAACGCCGATCAAGTGATCGTTGTCCATGATCGTCAATGAAAATGCGCCTTCGAACGTCGGGAGAACCCGTGCCAGCGCTCGCTCCCAGTCGGTCCCATCCAATTCTCGTCCAATCGCTTCTGTCATCAGCTCGGAGTCGGACAGGGTTTCTTGGAGCACACCAAGCTGTTCGGCCAGAGCGGACGTGTTCGAAAGATTGCCGTTGTGAGAAAGTGCAATAGTCCGATCACCGATGGCCCGATAGCTCGGCTGTGCGTTTTCCCAACTTCCCGAACCTGTGGTCGAGTAGCGATTGTGCCCGATGGCGAGGTGGCCGTCGAGCCCTGCAAGGCGTTGTTCATCAAATACCTGAGCCACAAGCCCCAGGTCTTTGTATACGGTGACGCCCGCGCCGTCCGAAACGGCAATGCCGGCGCTTTCCTGGCCGCGATGTTGCAGGGCGAAAAGACCGAAATACGTGAGGCGGGCGACGTCGAGATCAGGCCCGAAAACGCCGAACACACCGCACGACTCACCGATCTCTTCGCCGAACACGGCATCTGATGGTCGACCCATGTGGTCCAGGCCGTTGATGTCAGACATGGAACCTCCGCCAATCACGGCCGGAGTGTAGGAGGTGGCCATCATGGCTAGCCCGCTCCACCAAACCCGCTTTTCGCGATCTGTGTGGCATGTATCCCGCGAGACGTCGCGCAAACGCTTAAACCGACCCGGCGAGGAGGTCGATACCTAGGTATCATCGCCCGCGGCTTGCCCAGGCAACCGCAGAGGAGACCCCCCTTGACTACTTCTGGCCAACCTGTGACCAGGATCTCGATTGCCCTGGTAGCCGCATTCTGTCTCGCCACTGCTGCGCTGCTGCTGCCAACCCCCGCCGCTCAAGCCGCAGATGTCGGGTGTGGAGCAGCTGAGATTGCGGGCGCGGTGTTTCGCGATTACAACGCTGACGGGGTGGCTGGTGCAACCGAGCCAGGTCAACCCGGGTTGACGGTCACGGCATTCGACACCGCCGGCGCCGTGGTATCGGCCACCGTCACCGACGCC
>JABDOU010000030.1 GCA_013043085.1 Acidimicrobiia bacterium | reverse complement strand
GGTCACACCAGCCATGCATATACCAGCCATGCATATACCAGCCATGCATATACCAGCCATGCATACACAGGCCATGCAGAACATACACCGGTCATGCATACACCAGCCATGAAGACAGACGTGTTCGGACGCCGTATGCGTTATTTCAGGAAACGCGCAGGATTGACGCTCGACGAGCTTGGTGAACGTATCGGCAAGCCGGCGCCCTACCTCTCCACGATCGAGACGGGCAAACGTGATCCCAGGATGGGGTTGGTGCGAGAGATAGCTTTGGCGTTGGGCATAGATCAAGCACAATTGCTGGTCGATGATGCTCCGACCGAACGGGATAGGCTCGAGTTGGCTCTGGAGGATGCGCAGCGACACCCGGCGTACTCCGAGTTGGGATTACCTCATCTCAGGCCCGGGGCCAGGGTCCCCGATATCGCGCTGGTGCATGTGCTCGAGTTGTTCAATCGCCTGGTGGCGTCTCGTGAGCGTGTCCCCGATGCGATGCAAGCCGTGACGACCCGCCTGCGAGCAGAAATGGCGAGCAAAGACAACTACCTGATCGAAATTGAGAATCTCGCAGGGGCCGCTCTAGCCAGGACTTCGTATGTCGGGGCGGGCCCGGTTGCGCAAGCTCAGTTGCTGGAAATGGTCGGGAGTTTCGGATTCAGAATCGCTCGTGTGGGTGACCTCCCGAAGACGACTCGGTCGGTTGCCGATCTCGCAAATCGGGTGATCTACCTTCCACAGCGCGATTCTCTCCGCACCCGTGACGCCAGATCGGTATTGCTGCAGACGCTTGCCCATTTTGCGCTCGACCACGATGATCCCCAGGACCTCGAAACCTTCCTGAGGCAACGTATCGAGGCCAACTATTTCGCAGGTGCGGTGCTTGCTCCCCAAGAGGCTGCAGTGTCATTTCTACGAATGGAGCAAGAAAGCCGCAATCTTTCCGTGGAGGATCTCAAAGAGGTCTTCTACATCTCGTACCAGATGGCAGCCCATCGGTTCACGAACCTGGCTACCCGGCACCTGGATATTCCGGTCCATTTGGTTCGAAGTGATGAATCCGGGGTGATATGGCAGGTCTACGAGAACAACGGCGTTCCCCTACCCAGGGCCGCAGATGGAAGCGTTGAGGGACAGCGGTTGTGTAAACGCTGGGGTACGCGC
Source organism: Acidimicrobiia bacterium (assembly GCA_013043085.1). GTDB lineage: Bacteria > Actinomycetota > Acidimicrobiia > Spongiisociales > SHLN01 > JABDOU01. The sequence goes on along the minus strand of JABDOU010000030.1, from coordinate 3,872 downwards.
GCTGTGTTCACCTCGCCGGACAAGTACTCACTTCACTACCAGTACACAGACACGTCGAACGGTACATTCTGGTGCGCATCGCACATCATCGTCGACAGCGAACCGCTCCATGCCATCACCGTCGGAACCGACTTCCAACACGTGCGCTTTTTCCGGGGTCGCGAGACAGAACGTCATACTGAGAGCGGTTGTCCGGATCAAGCATGTTGTCGAACGCCCACACCCGGACTGGCGGAGCGCTGGGACGGTCAAGTGTGGCCTTCGGTCATAGGGCGCAGTTATCCCGGAGCTCCTGTGCCTGGAGCTTTTGCCGGGGTAGATATGGTTGAGATCTATGAGTTCCTCGACGGCCATTCGGACGCGATATCTCCACCACCCAATCTCAACTTCTGACAGGTGCTGTATAGTGATTTGGGTAGAGAAACTTGCGCGCGCTGCGTGGTTTTTCTGTAGATTGACGCGCTGAAGAGCTCGCCGGGCCTTAGCCTGCAAACTCGCTGGCATTACGAGAACCGGGGTTGGAAAACAACCCGGTAAACGGATGCCCGACCTTGCAGAGCTGAGATCGGGCTACTCTCCAAAAGCCTCCTGCTAGGCCGCTTCGACGGACGCGTTGGACGTCGAAGTGTGTTCTGACGATGGGGCTTGCAAGTGGCCATGACACGGGCACCAGTGTCACGAAGAGGTTGGCAAGGTCCACAGGACCGAAGAGAACGGGTTGAGAGGGCTTTAAAGCCGATGCGGGGAAACATTCAGACATTCTTGGCGGGGGTCATGACTCTGCTGTTTGCGGCGATGTTCTTCGCCGCGCGTGACCAGCTGGACGCGTTGACGGTTGAGGACGGACCTCTCGAGAATCTCACGGCACTCTTGTATCTGGTTGCGGCAATTCTCTTCGTGCTTGGCCTGAGACGGCGGACGGCCGGTCCGGTATGGTTGGCCCTTCTGGCGGTGGCGGCTTTTTTCGTCGCCGGCGAAGAGATCAGCTGGGGCCAACGCATCTTCGGCTGGTCAACGCCGGACGGGATCGCTGTCATCAACGTTCAGGATGAAACCACGATTCACAACATCGCCGGGATCCACGGCAACATTCGGGCGTTGGCAGTGGTCTTTGTTGCGGCGTTTTGTGTCATGCTTCCGTTCACCAATCGGTTCGTACCTGCCTTGAAGCACTTCTACGCTCGCTGGCGCATCCCCATCTTTCCCATGTCCGCGCTTCCCTGGGTAGTCATGGCGATCGGGTTCATGCTGGTTCCCCGCTTGCTGGGCGAACACGTCGGGTCTCTTGACGAGATAGGCGAAACTGCACTGGGCCTCGCCTTCGCGTTGTTTGGGTGGGCGTACCGGCGCACCTCGATCCGTGAGGTTTCGGTGCCGGCAAGCAACGTCACGGGTACGTCTGAATTCCAACAGGCCAGTTGATCGAGCTAGTCGCGGAAGTTCGTGAATTGCAGCGGCAGCGGGAGGTCCATTTCTTTGACGGCTGCCATGGCAGTTTGGAGGTCGTCCCGTTTCTTTCCCGTCACTCGAAGCTGGTCGCCCTGAATCTGAACCTGAACCTTGAGCTTCAGGTCGCGAATGTGCTTGGAGATGGTCTTGGCGTGGTCCTGGTCGATTCCGGCATTGAGCTGGAACACTGCGTGGGCGCGTTGACCGCCGATCTCACGGGGTTCTCCGGCCGATAACGTTTTCAATGAAACGCCTCGCTTGATGAGCTTGCTCTGCAGGACGTCTATTGCCGCCCCTACCCGATCGACGGTAGAGGATTCGATGGTGATCGAGGTGTCCCCGAGCGTTACGTGGGTATTCGTGTCCTTGAAGTCGTACCGATTGATGACCTCGCGATTGGACTGATCAACCGCATTGCGAACTTCCTGGGTATCAACCTCGCTCACAATGTCAAAACTGGGCATGCAGAAAGATTACTCGGAACACTTTTGAGCCGAATATCGTTGATAGGGGAGCCCGGACATCACCAGAATCCACCCGGATCTCGTGGGGCGTCTCAGCAAGGAGAACCATGGACAACATGACCGATACAGACTGGCGGGAGAAGCTCACGCCGCAGCAGTTCGACGTTTTACGAAACGCCGGCACCGAGGCACCCTTCACAGGCATCTATTGGGACGAGAAGCGACCGGGTGTATACCGGTGTGCCGGTTGTGGATCGGATCTCTTCGTCTCGGACACCAAATTCGAATCCGGGAGTGGCTGGCCCAGCTTTTGGGAACCGATTTCCGAAAATGCCGTGAAGCTCAAGGAAGACACAAGTCATTTCATGACGAGAACCGAGGTGGTCTGCGCCACCTGCGAAGGACATTTGGGGCACGTGTTCAACGATGGACCGCAACCCACCGGCCTTCGCTACTGCATGAATTCGGCGGCACTGGATCTCGAACCGACGTCCGACTGAGCGCCTCTATAATGTCACGGTGACGAAACCACCAGCCAAACTGTGTGCCTGGTGCGGCGCTCTCATGCCCGACCGTTCTGCGAGCGGACGTCCTCGGAAATACTGCAGGCGGTCTCATCGGCAACGACATTATGAGGCCCGACGGTTGGCAGCCACAACGGGATTGGCACCCGATCACGTCCTCATCACACGCACGACGATGGATGAGTGGCGAGACATCGTCTACCGGATGGCAAGCGTGATCGAAGACGTGGAACAGGATCTCGAAGTGTCGTCAACGCTGAAGGACTACACCGAAGCATTCGTTCATCTGCATCAAACGGCTGCGGCGGTCGCACGGTTTCGAGTTGAGCCGGTAGCGGTTGGGGATTAGGCCCCGCTAGAAACCGGTAGCTTCCTTGTAGTCGTTCAGCATCTCCAGATTCTCCTGGATAAAGGCGCTCTCATATTCCGCTCTGATGTCAGCGTGGATGTCCTTGAGCCCCTCCGAGCATTCATAGGCAGCGACCGCAGTCTTGATCTCTTCCTCACTGATCGCCCTGATCTCGGCCGTCGTTGCCTCGTCGAACTGGGGGCCCTGATTGAACTGGTCGAAGAAATCTTCTTGTTCCTCCTGCGGCGTGTTCTCGAACCAGAGGTTGATCTCGTCTTCGGTCCAGCCTTCGAAGGGATCGGTGTAGGCCTGTTCCATGGCCATCCAGAATCGCTCAGCCTCCATGTAGAACTGCTCCTGAGCCTCGGAAGGTGTCTGATAGGTGAATCCCTTGTCCGACATGCAGGTAGCCCATTGCTCGTCGGCCTCGATCATCCGGGGATCGGCAGAAATCTCCTGTTCGAGCCGTTCAAACTCTTCCCAGATTTCACTGAAGTCCTGTTGTGAGCCCTCATCCGGTATGCCATAGATCTCGGCCGAAGCCTGGTTGTAGCAGCCGTTACCGGCGTCAAAGTGAATTTCTTCTTCGGTGTATTCGCCGGTCTCAGGATCGATAGCCGGTTCGTCATACGTGCCGTAGAGGTCTTCGTAGTACTGCTCTCGCTCGATATCGGATAGCGACTCGACGTAAGCCTGATTGGGATCCTGGAACTCGGATTCAGGATATTCGATATCGCGCCACGGATCGTCGAGGATGAATGTGGTTGCACCGAAACCCCATTGCGCAGCCCATTCGGCCTCACCGACGTCCTGAAACGGATCGAAGTACTCGTACTCGGCGCTTCCGTAGTCGACAGGCCGATACTCCCAGCCGAGTTCGGCCATGCATGCAGCCACTGCCTCTTCGACCTGACGTTGTCGCTCCTGGTCTGCACTCGGATCGTATTCCTGATTCCACCCGAAGAATTCTTCGAGGGTTGAGGCCTGTACCTTTTCACCCTGGTCGGTACTCGGAGAAGTTGAAGACACAGAACCGGTGTCGTCGGGATTGTCCGAAGTTCCACCGCCGCAAGCGGTCGCGATGAG
>JABDOU010000405.1 GCA_013043085.1 Acidimicrobiia bacterium | reverse complement strand
TGTCACATCTCATCCGGTGGGTGATCCTGCTCGCAGCCGGAATCCTCGCGCTTTCCCAACTCGGTGTTGACACCTCCGTCTTGCTCGTCCTGGTGGGCGTTCTCGGGCTCGGCCTCGCTCTCAGCTTCAGCTTGCTGATTGCCCTCGGCGGCCAAGACGTGGCACGGGAGCTCGCAGCTGGTCGATATCTGAAGCGAGTCCTCAGGAAAGGCGGCACCATCGAGGTTGAGGCCATCTCGGGGACCGTTGTCAAGCTGCACCCGGCCACAATCGAAATCGAAACGACGGCCGAGGGGCGGCGCCACGTCCCGTATTCCCACCTGCTGGGTTCCGGCTTCGCGTGGTCAGAGTCACCAGCGGCCAAGGACTGACATGGAAACCCGCGTGATGAACGCCTTGACCGACGGCCAGATCACAACAGACACGGAGCTACCTGCTGACAAGAGCCGGATACGCTGGACGTGGCTCGATGTGCACCTCGACAACGCGGCGTCTTCGCTGGATGCTCTTGTCGAACTCACGTCCGGGCTCAAACTTGATCCGCTCGCGGTAAGGGACGCAGCCGAAGAATGGGACTTGCCGAAAGTCGACGACTTCGGCCATCACCTTGTAATCGTCCTTCACGGACTCGAACATCAGCAGGTTCGGACATACGAGGTTGATTGTTTCTTGACGAATCGAGCACTGGTCACCGTCCATTCGCAGCGTTCGCCCTCGATCGATGCACTCTGGGAAGAACTGGTCCGCATTCCCGGTCTCTCTGCCGGAGGAGCGGACGAACTGCTTGCTCGCCTGGCAGACGTGTTGACGAGGCGGCTGCTCCTCGTTGTGGAAGCTTTCGACGAACAGTATCTCGATATGATCGAACGAGCGCTCAACGCAGACGAGAAGTTACTCGAAGACCTGACTGCGGTTCGTAGCGACCTCGCTACCATCAAGCGGGTCGTGAATCCCCAGCGCGAAACCCTAGACGTGCTGCGCTCGTCGGGCTCAAACGTCATTTCCTCAGCGGGCCGGCGCCGATTTGCAGACGTATTTGATGTCGCATCTCGCACGACCGCAGGGCTCGACGCAGCGCGGACCGCGTTGGCAGAAACGCTTGATGCTTATCGTGGCGCCGAAGCCCGTCAGGCAACTGATGTGACGAAGGTGCTGACGGTATATGCGGCAATCATGCTGCCCCTGTCGCTGATCGCAGGTTTCTTCGGCATGAATTTCACCAACCTGCCGTGGATGAACAAACCATGGGGATGGGGCGTTGTCACCGGGATCATGGCGTTCATAGCCGTGTTGTCTCTCGGAGTCTTTGTCGCTCTCGGATGGATCCAGAGACCATCCGGCCGCAAGGCAGGCAGAACCCTTGGCAAAGGACTCATCGAGGCAGCGAGAGCTCCGGTTCAGGTGGTCGGTGCCATGTACGAGATCTCGACGATGCCGTTGCGCCGCGAAGACTCCGAACACCACAACAATGGCGGGCGGTCATAGGACGTCAGGTCCTTCTTCCAGCAGCCTGACAAACGTCGCCTCATCGACCACGGGCACACCGAGCGATTCCGCTTTGGTCAGCTTTGTTCCGGCATTCGCACCCGCGACGAGGGCGCTCGTGTTTTTTGAAACCGAGTTTGTCACCTTCGCTCCTGCTGCTTCCGCAGCGGCTTTGGCCTCCTCCCGACTGAATCCCTCGAGCGTTCCCGTGATGACAAGCGTGATGCCGGCAAGCAGATCGGATTCCCCGTCGGGTTCCGGCTCTTCAAAACGCAACCCGGCAGTCCGCAAGCGATCGATGAGCGCGGCGTTGGTTTCGTCCGAGAACCATTCGGATACGGAGCGGGCAATCTCGGCTCCGATGCCATTGATGGCCTCGATCTCTGCCGTGTCGGCCGAGGCCAGTCGGTCGATCGACCGAAATTCGCGAACCAGCGTATTGGATACGGTAGGCCCGACGAGATTGATACCCAGGGCTGTGAGCAGCCGCGGCACCGGTCGATCTTTGGATGCTTCGATTGCTGCGATCAACTTGTTTGTCGAGATTTCGCCCCAGCGCTCCCGGCCCAGCAGATCATCTGCCGTCAGGGAATAAATGTCAGCAGCGTCATTGATGAGGCCCTCCTGCAAGAGAAGATCAACCGTCTTGTATCCCAGGCCTTCGATGTCCATGCCGCCACGCGAAGCAAAATAGAACAACCATTCCCGCAGCCTGCTGGGACAGATGAATCCTCCTGTGCATTTGGCCCGGGCCTCACCCTCCGGGGTCACAATGGGATGCCCGCAGAACGGACAGGTTGCCGGCATGCGCCAGACCCGAGGCTTTCCGGTTCGTTCTGAGAGCACGGGACCAACGACCTCGGGAATGACATCGCCCGCTCTCCGCACGATCACGGTGTCACCGATCCGAATGTCCTTGCGTTGCAGTTCCTTCTCGTTGTGAAGCGTTGCCATGCCGACATTCGCACCACCTACAAAGACCGGATCGAGCTTGGCGAACGGCGTGACATTGCCCGTACGGCCAACATTGATCAGGATGTCAAGCAGCTTGGTGGTTCGTTCTTCGGGAGGAAACTTGAACGCGATCGCCCATCGTGGAGCTCTAGCCGTGTACCCCAATTCATCCTGTTCTGCGAGGGAGTCGACCTTTATGACGACCCCGTCGGTTTGATAGTCGTGTCCCCCCTCCCCGTGCCTCGTCTTCTCGGCCGCAGCTACGAACTCCTTGACTTCGTCGAGGTCCGGTACCCGCTCCGACTCCGGGTTATAGGGGAATCCGAGATCCCGGAGATACTCGACACTCTCCCAGTGCGTCGCGAACGTTGGCCCACCCTCCTGAAACCCGATCTGATACGTCCAGATCGCCAGGTTGCGTGAAGCGGTCACGGCCGGATCCTTTTGGCGAACCGACCCTGCAGCCATGTTGCGTGGGTTGATGTAGACCTGATCGCCCGCCGCCGCTTGCTCCTCGTTCAGTCGCTCGAATTCGGAAACGGGCATGTAGAGCTCGCCCCGAATCTCCATGACGTCGGGCGCAGGCTTGATCGTGCGCAGAGGCACGGATTTGATCGTTCTCACATTCGCTGTGATGTCTTCGCCGATCGATCCGTCGCCCCGGGTGGCGGCGCGGACCAGCACACCGTTCTCGTAGGTGAGAGACACGGCTGCTCCATCGATCTTCAACTCGCAGACGAACCCGCCTGGAGGTCGACCCAGCGAGCGCTCCACCTTCTCAGCCCACGCATCCAGATCATCCGGGCTTTCGGCGTTGTCAAGACTGAACATCGCAGCCCGGTGGCGCACGCTCCCGAACAAACTCGCAGGGGGCGCGCCAACCCGTTGGGTCGGCGAGTCTGGCACAACCAGGTCTGGATGGGCGGCTTCCAGTTCCTCGAGCTGGCGATAGAGCATGTCGTATTCGGCGTCAGGAATCGAAGGTTGGTCGAGTACGTAGTAGGCATGGGCGTGCTTTCGCAGTAGCTCGCGTAGCTCGCCGATTCTGTCTTCAGCCTCTGACATCGGGCCACTCTAGAGAAATGGGGAATGAGCCGGATGTGGCCAGGTGCCTCAACCGATGAATGCGATATGGGCCACCGCGTCGCCCCGATTGACAAGCGGATGTTGGGTATGGCCGATCACGAGCCCAGCGCTCGATGATCGCACGCGGCCGAGCCGTTTACCGAACGGGTCGGTGATGGTGGCGATAAGTTGGCCATCATCGACGGTGTCACCGAGCTCCACATCGAGATGGAGAATTCCGCTACTTGTCGCTCTCATCCAGCGGCTCTTTCGTGAGAGGAGCGTGCCGCGTGGCTCAGGATGGGAGACGTCGATCATCCCGAGATGTGAAAGGACACGAAGAACCCCGGACGTGCCTGCTTCGATGGACTCTGCGTCGAAACGCGACGCCTCTCCCCCTTCATAGAGCAACACGCTCGATCCCGTGTCGGTCGCCGCCTGCCTCAGGGAACCGTCGCGCACCCTTGCGTGAATGGCAATAGGAGGATCAAACACCTGAGCGAGCTTCAGCGTTGCAGGATCGTCGAGGTCTGCCCTGATTTGGGGAAGATTGATTCGTTGATCCGATCCTGTATGGAGATCGATGCCAACGGCACACCTGCTCACAACCTCGGACATCAGAAGGTTGGCAATGCGAGAGGCGAGCGATCCCCTGGCAGACCCCGGGAATGATCGATTGAGATCCCGGCGGTCGGGTAGGTAGCGATCACCTGAGTTGAAGCCATGAACGTTTGCGACCGGAACCGCGAGGACCGTACCGACCATCACTTTCGGATCGAGCACGTCCATCACGCGCCGGATGATTTCTACACCTTCGACCTCGTCCCCATGGATGGCAGCACTCAACCACACCGTAGGCCCTTCCTCGATCCCGTGCAGCGCCACGACGGGGAGGGCCACGGGAGTACCGGACATCAACCGGGCGATCGGAATTTCGAGCTTCTTAGTCCGCCCCGACAGGATGGTGTTGCCGGCGATGAGCAGTGGTGGCCTGCGCGCCATCAGGAGTCGTGAGTTTGATCGGCGTCGTTGTCCTGGGAAGGTTGAGGGGGCAATGGCATAACCTCAGGACGTGCTCGACGTCTTCGCCGCTCGGGAACCAGATCGCGCATCTCTTCGAGTCGACCAAAACAGAGCAGGCGATCTTCCGCCTCGAGAATCCGGCTCGATTTTGGATTGGGAACGACAGTCGAGCCCCGGTTCAGCGTCAAAACCGTGATATCTCGTTCGCGCAAGCCTGAAGCACCGATTGAGGTTCCGACCAGGCCCGACCCTTCGCGCACGTGCAACTCGGCAACGCCATACCCGGTGCTCACGGTGAGCCGCTGACGAACATCGAGTTCGGGGAAATCGACCTGGCGCTCGATATAGTCGATGATGGCTCCGGCGATATCCAGCTCCGTGGCAGTTTCGATCCCTTCGAGTCCGGGCGACGAATTCACTTCGAGAACCATCGGCCCGTCTGCTGCCTCGAGCATGTCGACCCCCGCCACCCGCAATCCCATGATCTGGGCCGACCGGACGGCCACTCGCTCATACGCCGGATCCAGATCGACTATCTCGCTTACCCCTCCCCTGTGCAGATTCGAGCGGAACTCGTCTCCCTGAGCAGTCCTGCGCATCGCAGCGACAACCCGATCGCCCACCACAAGAGCACGAATGTCACGTCCCCTGCTTTCTGCGATGAACCGTTGGATGAGCACGTTCTGTCGTGTGCTCTGGAGCGTTTCGATGACGGCCTCTGCCACCTTGGTGTCCGGGGCCAGAATGACGCCGATTCCCTGAGTTCCTTCCAAAAGCTTGATGACGACAGGTGCGCCACCGACTCGCTCGATTGCAGACAACACATCGGCCCGGTCACGAACGAATGTGGTTGCGGGAATGCTGATACTGTGACGCGAAAGAATCTGAATCGAGCGGAGTTTGTCGCGAGAGTTTGCGATACCGTTTGCGGTGTTGGGTGTATATACATCCATCTGCTCGAATTGGCGTACGACGGCAATCCCAAAGAATGTGATTGAGGCACCGATGCGGGGCAGCACCGCGTCGTAGTGCGACAGCTGTTTACCTCGATACTGGAGATCCGGCTCATCACCTGCGAGATCGATAGCAAATCGCAACGTGTTGAGAATCCGTACTGTATGCCCACGCTCGATCGCAGCCGCCCTGAGGCGTTTGGTGCTGTATGCGTCAGGCGCTCTCGAGAGGATCGCAAGCTTCATGATGTTGTGGCGTCTCCAGTTTCTTTGATGGTTTTGGTGAGCAGGAATGAGGAGCCGGGATCGACGACAAACCGACGGCGTATCGCCGCCCGGCCGAGCAACATCCGAAAGCCCATCTCGTCCCTCGATGTGAGCGTCAGATCGATACGGTACCGATAGCCTGCAATTTTCATCACGGTTCTGATGACCGGACGTCGTTCCGAGTGCCCCGTTGACGATTTCACATTTCGAAAGGCGTGCACCGGATACGAAACGCGTGATCGATGGGCCAGCGAGCGTTGCGTAGGATGAATCTCGAAATTGGCCCACGTACCGTCGGATCGCTCATCGACCGACAGATCAAATGCGTGCAGCGCAGACGTCCTTGCCCCCGTGTCGATTTTCGCTTTGATCGGGATGGCCGAAAGCTCGGGAACCACAACCCATTCACGCCATCCGATTACCGGTTTCGCCTTAGCCACGATCAGACGGTCTTGATCGACCGAACAACGGCCATAGCCGCGTCAAGAATCGACTCGCGTTCGTCTGCGACGTCAATACCGGTCAGGTTTCGGAGTGGCCGCCAGAGCGTACCGAGAGCTGCCGAAGAACCGAGGCGGGCGGCCGCAGAACGATTGTCGCCCCGGATGGCCTCACGCACTCTCCGATTGGAGGCGGCAAGGCGTTTGCCAAGAAGCGGATGATTGAGCACTGCCTTATCACCGTCAATCCAGATCACCAGATCCCGCCGTTCAATGAGAATATCCAGGTAATTTCCAAGCATCTCCCGCCCTTCTTCGGGCCAGCCCGGGTTACGGGGGTATCTATCGAGAACGGCGTCAATATCATCCAGGAGAGGCTCAACCAGTTCGATGAGAAGTTCTTCTTTCGAATCAACGTGGTACGCAAACGCGGCTTTGCTCATACCCAGCCGCGAGACGATATCGGCAACGGAGGCTCCCTCGTAGCCCTTCACCATAAACGCTTCGAGGGCGGCCGCCAGTACCTCGTTTCTGCGACTGGGCTTCGGCATCCGGACATCTTACTGAACGATCGTTCCCTTATAATTCATCCGTTCCGAATCTCACACAACTTCGGACAGTTGAAGGCGTCCTCAACCCAGGAATCTCCGCACAGGATGGCCCAGAAATCAATAAGGTCTCGGTACCGATTGCTTTCGCTCAAGCAGAAGGCTGAGGTCACGACGTTGAGAGAGGAAGGTCGCCCGTGATCGCATTGGCGTCACTGTTTCTGATTGTTGTCGTCATTTTGATCGTGGCGCGCATTGCCACCGTTGCTCTCGTCGCAACCGGGCTGCCGTATGAGCTTGCGCGGTTTCAGGCCAGATCGGCCCTCACCGGGGTGGGGTTCACGACGAGCGAGTCAGAGAGCATCGTTGGCCATCCGGTGCGACGACGTATCGTGATGGTCCTGATGCTCGTGGGCAACGCCGGTTTCGTGTCCCTGATCGCCTCTGTCATGTTGTCGTTCTCATCGAACAATCCAGACGCCCGCGATGTCTTTTTTCGGTTGAGCATCGCTATTGGAGGTCTTTTGACCATCGCACTCATCGCCCGCAGTCGCGTGTTCGAGCAGCGGTTCACGGCCCTGATAGCCAGCCTCGTGGACAGGTTCACCGATCTCGAACTTCGCGACTATCACCATCTGCTCCAATTGAGCAACGATTACGCGGTTACGGAGCTGGCGGTGAAAGCTGGAGACTGGCTCGCCGACAAGTCCCTGGCCAACCTGGAACTACCCGACGAGGGCATTCTCGTGCTGGCGGTGCAACGGGCGAATGGAAGCTTCATCGGCGCACCGAGGGGCGACACGGTGATCGAAGCCGGAGACATAGTGGTCCTCTACGGGCGTTCAGCGATCCTGAGCGACCTTGATGATCGGCCAGACACGCCGTCCGGAACCCACGCCCACATCGATGCAGTCGCAGAACATATGGAAATCATGGCCAGCCAGGGGGATGACCAAGACGACTGATCACGCGTTCTGATCGTTCCGATCATGAAGAATCTGGGTGGCCGCGAGCTTGCCGGGTCCGCCAATGACGCATCCGCCCGGATGAGTGCCGGACCCGCACTGGTAATAGCCCTCGATAGGAGTCCGATACTGGTTCCAGCCAGGGGCTGGCCTGTTGAAGAACATCTGCTCCGCAAACAGCTCGCCGGCGAAGATATTGCCCTCGGTCAATCCCACGGTCCGCTCTATGTCAAGCGGAGTAACGATCTCCCGGTGCAAGATCAGGTCTCCGAACCCCGGAAAGAACTCTTCGAGCGTCGCCTGAACGGTGTCACCGAGCTGCTCGCGTTCCACGTCCCAGTCGCCAATAGATCCATCCTCGGACCGGAGGTGATATGGCGCATACATGACAAAGCACGACATCACGTGCTTGCCGGGCGGTGACATGTCAGGGTCGAGGGTCGATTGGACGCACACATCTAGAAACGGCCGTCTACTGAAACGCCCAGCTTCGCAATCGGCGAATGCGGTTTCCAGGTACTCGATCGACGGGCCGATGTTTGTGAAGCCTTCAAACGCCTCGGGTCGATCCTCTAGCCCCGGAAAGGGAGGTAGCCCTCCCAGGGCGAAATTGACCTTCGCTGCGGTGCCCTGAAATTTCATCGACCCGATGGTGCTCCTCAGATCGGATGGCAGCAAAGCCGGATCGACGAGCTGCATGAACGTGCGACGCGGGTCGAGTGCGCTAACCACGGTCGCTGCCCTGATCTCTTCTCCATCGACGAGGCGCACGCCAACGGCGGAACCCTCCTCGACAATCACCTCATCAACCTCGGCTGCGGTCCTGATA
>JABDOU010000038.1 GCA_013043085.1 Acidimicrobiia bacterium | reverse complement strand
CCGAACGGCTCGTCTATGAAGCGGCCTTGAATGTTGCCGTTACCGGGGCTCGACCGCTCGCCGTCGTCGACAATCTGAACTTCGGCAATCCCGAGCAGCCTGAGGTCGTGTGGCAATTCACGGAAGCGATTAAAGGTATCTCGGTCGCCTGCGAGGCTCTTGAAATTCCGGTCGTTGGTGGGAATGTCAGCTTCTATAACGAAGGCGGTGGTTCGAATATCCATCCGACTCCCGTTGTAGGCATGCTCGGTCTGGCCGACCCGATGCCGCACCAGCCTCCCCGGCTTGATCGCGCCGAAGAGGCGATGGAGATCTGGATGTTGGGCGATTTCGATACGATCGACCTTGCCGGCTCGGCCGCACAGCGCATTGCATGGCAGGAGCTCTCGGGGCGTCCCGTCGCCACTGATCCTCAGCTCGCCAAACGTCTGACCGAGGCTGCCGCCACCCTCGCCCACATGGTCCCTGTGCTGCACGACATCGGCCGGGGTGGCCTGGCTCTGGCGCTGGCCCAGATTGCGATCAAATCGGGTGTCGGAGTCGATGTCCCAGAGGACCGATGGGATCATCTGTTCGGTGAGGCCCCGCACCGCCTGATCGCCATTTCGACGACAGGCGGACCCATCGAGACCATTGCGGCCGGCCTGAATATCGAGGCCCGTCGCATCGGAACCGCAGTCGGCGATCGCATCGACATCGGAGGCTCCAATACCGATCTGATCACGGCCAGGCGTGTGTGGCAGTCGTCAATTCGAAGCCGGATCTGAAATTCTTGATAAGCGGCGATATGACGGGGTGCTGGGAGAATCACCCGATATCTTGATGTGAGTGGCACAATTGACCACTCAGCATTTCATCTGGCGGGTTTTCGGAGGTCGGTTCAATGACTACAGCACGTTGGCTGCTGACGTCTGCAATGGCCTTGGTCCTTCTTCTGGTGCTGTCTGCTTGTTCCTCTCCCGCTGTCGAGCAGGAACAAGGCTGCCTCGCGGATGGGTCATGTTTAGAGGGACCGCAGCTCGAGACCGCAAGTCAACCCGATGCCTCAAATGACCAGGCAACATATCTTGGGATGCCTGTGGGATTCACGTCCGACGGATTTCCGTACATCGGCGACCCGGATGCTCCGGTAACGCTGGTCGAATTCACCGACTACCTCTGCCCTTTCTGCCTGCGCCATACCAGCCAAACCATGCCGGCGTTGCTGCTGGAGTACGGTATTTCCGGAGACGTCAATTTCGTCTTTCGAGACTTTCCGATCGACGTTCTCCATCCGACTGCGCCCCAAGGACACGCCGCATCCCTGTGCGTTGCCGAACAGGGAGCAGTGGAATTCTGGCAGTTTCACGATCAACTATTCAGATCCCAAGACCAGTGGTCTGAGTTGAGTGATCCGGCTGAGTTCTTGGCCCAAACCGCCGCGGATCTCCAACTCGACACAGTCGCGTTCGAGGAGTGTGTCGAATCCGGGCGAACGAATCAGATCGTCGAAGACCGGGTTGCCCAGGCCGAGCTGTTCGGATTCGACGGCACACCGAGTTTCAAATTCGTCTCCAACGACGACAGCGCCACGTACGATCTGGTCGGAGCTCAGGCAGTGTCCCTCTTCCAGCAGTGGTTGGACGCGTTGTTGGACGGCGGCGTCCCGCCGGGGGCGGTTCCTTCGACCGGCTTGACGTCGGAGTCGGAGCCGACCGAGATCGAGGCTTCAAGCTTCAGTGTTGATCCTGAGCGCCAGGACGAATATCAAGGTTTTCCTGTCGGTTTCACCGAGGAGGGTTGGCCATTCATCGGAAGTCCGGATGCTCGAGTCAGCGTTTTTGAGTTCACTGACTACCTGTGTCCGTTCTGTCAGCGGCACACCAACGTGACGATGCCGACCTTGCTGTCCGAATATGCCGCTGAAGGCGAAGTGAATTTCGTATTTCGTGACTTCCCACTCGCCGGGCTCCATCCCACGGCTCCAAGTGGGCACAATGCTTCACTGTGCGTTGCCGAACAGGGGGCCGCCTTCTTCTGGGCATTCCACGACGTGTTGTTCCTGAACCAGAGTCAGTGGGCGGGACTTCAGGACTCGACCGCCTACCTGGAACAGACCGCTCAGCAGATCGGTGTCGACATCGACGCATACAACGACTGTGTGGCAAGCGGTCGAAATGCTCCCATCGTTGATGCCAGGGTGGCCGAGGGACGGGCGCTCGGGTTCAACGGAACACCAAGTTTTCAATTGGTCAACAACGAATCTTCCGATGTGTATGACCTGGTTGGAGCGCTGCCGCTCGAGCGTTTCCAGAGCTATCTCGATGCGTTGTTGGCGGGCGAAGAACCACCCGAGGCGGCCGAAAGCGATGAGCAGTCGTCCGAGCTTCCGTTCTGGGCCAATTCCGAGGGACTCGTGCCCGACCCCGATCGACCGGGATATACCCTGGCCGGTGATCCCTACAAGGGTGACCCGAAAGCTCCGCTAGTAGTCATCGAGTTCGGTGACTTCCAATGCCCATCGTGCCAGCGCCACAATCTGGAGGCGCAACCGACCATTGACGAGACGTTCGTCGACCAGGGCGACATCATGTGGGTCTTCAAGAACCTTCCGTTGCAGTCTCATCCTCAAGCACCTGCGGCCGCCGTCGCAGCTGAATGCGCAGGCGACCAGGGCCAATTCTGGGAAATGCATGAACTGCTCTTCGAGACGCTCGACGAATGGGCAGTTCCGAATCCGGATCCCGAACTCTTGAGGTTGGCCCGTTCACTGCCCCTGAACCAATCGCAGTTTGAGACCTGCCTCGGCAGCCGAGCGCCATTGGAAAGGGTTCTCACCGACCTGTTCGAAGCTCGCAATGTGATCGATCAAACACCCAGTTTTGTGATGATCTACGGAGGCCAGGGTCGGCGTCTCGAGGGTGCCAGGAGTGCGGAAGACTTCGTGGCGATTCTCGAAACCCAACTGGAGTCAGCGATCGAGATCGGTCGCTAGCTCACGACAGGTCAGGCAGGATGATTTCGTAGTCGATTGGTGCAATGGTGGAGGTGGTATCGCCGGTGACTTTCAACGGAAGGTTGATTCGGGTTCGATCAAAGAGGCAAATCGATTCCTGGTCGGCCTCGCAGTAAACCAGCCATAGGTCGGCTTGCACTGTGCCCTCGCCCTCGATGAACGTCGTCGTCACGTCTAGCGGAAAGGTGGGTCCGGTAATTGATTGGTTGGCGCTTGGATCGATGGCGGCGATAGCTGAGCTCGACCACTCGAAACGGGACGGTGCCAGCGGGTTGATCTTGAATCCAGCCGGGAAAGCGACATCCAACGTGATTGCTCCCGGCCCCGGCATCACTTCCAGCGCATCCAGCGTGATCTCGGCACCATCGTATGAGTCGGCGGTGCTGGTGACCAACAGCTCTATAC
>JABDOU010000382.1 GCA_013043085.1 Acidimicrobiia bacterium | reverse complement strand
AGACACTTGCGAACGCCGCCCGGCGGTCGGATCTCCGATTCGATCTTCTATTCCGCTGACGAGCAAAGGAGTGACGATGCCTAGCAGCAGGTAGGCAGCAACGAGCGCAATGGCGGCTCCGACCCCGAACTGGATGATCGACTCGATGCCTGAAGAAACGTTGGCAAGGAACGCCACGCTATCCGATGCCAGGGCGAGCAGCAGTGCGGCCGACACGGCAGTCAGGCCAACGACGAAGGCACGCTGCGGTTGTAGACCCTCGGCCTGTTCCTCGCGATATCGACCGACTGCATGAAAGGCGAAGTCGACACCAAAGGAGATCATGGCAATAGGCACGATGAGCGAAAGAATGAGGTCGTCCTTCAGGCCGACGAGGTTGGAGATGCCCTGGAGCCAGATGATCAGAGACGCCAGGGCCGCTCCGGTCACGGCCAGCACCCAGTACGAGCGGAAGGTGAATCCCACAACGACAAGGACGGCGAGAATCGTGAAGCCGATGAACGGTCCCGCTACGGTCCCCTGCTCCTGGGCCGTGAGGTTGACGTCGATTGCCACACCCCATGCCTGGTAGTTCGTCTCGCTGCCGCGGATCGCGTCGAGGACACTTCGGCTGTGCTCCTCTGGCTCGATGCTGCCGCCGATGGAGATGGACAGGTTGCCGAAGCCGAGCACCTCGTTGGAAGCCAGAGCCTGCACCGTCACCGCCGGCACGATCCAGGTTTCGGTCGCCTCGTCGAAGCTGGTTTGAGCGGAAAGCCCCAAAAGGTTCGACCTCAGGCCGAGCTGGTCGATGAGCTGAGCTCCCACCCTTTTCACCGTATCGTCGTCGGCTGCTGCGAGCCCGCCTTCAGGCGCCAAGGCCTGGTCGATGAGGTCGGCGATGCTGACGACGCCGTTCACCTCGAACCGGGCGTCGCCGTCGAAATAGGAGATGAGGGTGGGGCCGAGATCGGGATCCGAACGCAAGGCGGCCTCGTTGGGGAGTAATTCCAGAAGCGGCTCCTGGCGCAAGATGTCCCCGGTGCGGTCCTCGACGATCATGAATGTCGGAAAAACCGATGAAACGAAACGCTCGTCGATCTTGTCCCGAGCGTCGAACACCGGTCCAGCCGGCTCCTGCGAAGCCGACTCGGTTGGTTCCATCGTCAGGAATGGAATGGACAAAAGGGCGGTGATGAGCAGCGTGAATCCGACAACGGGTCCTCGTCGTTCGGCCAGCTGCTGGAACATATGTTTCTTCCCCCGGAAGCGCTGTCGCCTGGTTGGCTATGACGAACTCAAAAGATCTCGACGTGGCATTGTCAACTTGACGTTCAAGAATCCATCACGACTCGTTTCGACCATACCACTACGACGTTCAGGCGAGCGGTTTCTTGTATTTGCAGCGATGGTGACGGCAGGCGGCGCTTTATAACGTTGCTGATGGTGGGCGGCGTGCGGTTGAAACTTGTGCGAAACTCTGACCATGCGGCTCGTTGCGTGGAATTGCAGCATGGCTTTGCATCGCAAGGTGGATGCGTTGCTGGAGCTACGACCGGATGTTGCCGTTATCAGCGAATGCGCCGCACCGGAACGGCTTCGAGAGAAGCTCCCGGACGCCGATGTCATCAGCGGGATCAGGTGGGTGGGCCGGAATCCCAATAAGGGTCTGGCGATTCTCACATTCAACGGATACTCGGCGGGGCTCATGGACGAATATGACCCCGATCTCGAATGGGTAGCGCCAGTTCACATCGAAGGCGAAATCTCGTTCACGTTGATGGCAGTGTGGGCACTCAATCTGAGCGGTGGGAACTATCGCAAAGATCAGCCTGGACCTTTTCGCATTGCGCTTGATCGGTATGTCGACCTGTTTGCCGATCGCCCGGTTGTCGTTGCCGGTGATCTCAACAACAACGTCATGTGGGACCGGCCCGGATGGCCTATCAACCATATCGATGCCGTAGAGATCCTCGCGGAGAGGGGGCTGGCCAGCGTGTATCACGAAACAACCGGCGAGCAACAGGGACAGGAGCTCACGCCGACCATCTACTGGCGGGATCGGTCCGAGACAGGTCCGACCTATCACCTCGACTACATATTCCTTCCGACCAATTGGCTGAAAGACATTCGGGAGTTCAACGTTGGTTCATTCGACAACTGGTGCGGTTCTGGACTCAGCGATCATGTACCGCTAGTCGTCGATGTCCGGGTTTGATTGCTTGACAGAGTTCTAGAAGGCGTTCGCGGAGCCTCTTCACCTCCTGGATTCGGCCATTGTCCTTGCGTTTGGCGACGCTCGAACGGGTGTTTGCTGGGATCAACCACTTCGTTGCGCAGCGGCCTTCCCCTGGCTCGGTTCCTTCGGAACCTCCCGCCAGGTGACTGTGAGTTGGTTTGCTTATCGTGGGGAGGCCGGCTCACTAATAGGGCGTGAAGGATTGCCAGATGGGATCGAAGTACAACTCCCGGTCAGCGTCCTTCGCATATCTGGAGGACTCGAGCGTCACCCACGTTGGGTTAGACCATCCAACTTCCACTTCGTTGACGAGCTCGCCACCCGGGACACACTGATAAACGTCATACATGAAGTAGGCCTCGTTCATGTACCGGGACGCTGGCCGTTTCTCGACATCGGAGAACATGAGCGCACATTGGATGGGAACACTCAGTTGATCCAGGTAGTCGCGAGCGATCTCGTCGAGAGTTCCTTCGTCGGGTCGATCAAAACGGCCGAGGTAGTAACCGTTGGTCGTGGCCGGTCCTTCACCACTCATGGCCACCGTCCAGTTCGCAAGGTCGGGAGCAGCCCAGATCTCGTTTGCCGTCACCTCCACGG
>JABDOU010000372.1 GCA_013043085.1 Acidimicrobiia bacterium | reverse complement strand
GGCATGGGCATCCCGAAGTCCTGAATCGGCCAGGAAATCTCGAAACACCCCGTGTTCGGCCGAGGCGTTGAAGTCTCCCATCACAATCGTCGGGGTATCGCGAGGCATACGGGAGATGACGTCGAGCTCCCGGTCCTGTACCTGACGATCTCGTGCGTTTCCGGGAGGAGGGGGGTGAACGCCGATCACCTGCACCTCGTCGCGCCCCAGGTCGATGAATGCGCGAACAGCAGGCCAGCTACCGGAGGTCAACGGTTCGATAGTGCTCTCTTCGATCGGAAACTTCGACCAGATGCCGATGCCTCTGACGTCCTGAGATGGTTCGGCATCGTGGTACGGATACAGAGCGTCGAGAGTCGATTTCAGCTCGTCTACATGGGTCGGCGTGAGTTCGACGAGAACCAGGATGTCGGGTTGCGCCGCAGCGATGCCGCCGGCGAGCCCATCCAGCTCGGTCGTCGTGAGCAGCAGGTTGACGCTCATCACCGAGATCTCGGTGCCTTCGGCTCGCATGTTTGGTCCAGGACGATCGAACGCCGGCATCGACCACATCACGTGGGCAGCGACGGCTAGCAACGTCAGCAGAACCAACAACTTCTTTTTCGAGATGACAGCGAACATGAAGCCAATGACCGCTGGTATCAGAGCCAGACCACGTACCCCCACCGCCCCTGAGAGAAGAAACGAACCACGGTCGAGCTCGAGGCCTCGTACGACGAGCGGAACGGCGGCGACCAGCAACAGCACGGTCGCGATCGGCGCGCTCAGGTTGCGTCTACGTATTCGGGTGGATGGAAGAGGTTGCATGCCGGTAGTTGATCGACGTTACGGCGAGCTACTTGAGTTCCCGATGTCGAGATCTCACGGGTCAACGAGGGATCTTGATCCGGGTGGCGAGAGCCGGCTTCGAAGAGCAATCGGGCGAACCGGCCCACCGCTCCTTCGGCCGCATTGAAAGCGGCGTCCGGGTGGTGTCGCTCCTTACCATCTTCTGACGGAGCCCCTTGATCCGGTGCTTGCGGTCAGGAACGCCATGAGCAGCCAGCCGTGTGCAAGGCATCTCCCCGCAACGTCTTCAGCTATCGGCGATACGGTGTCAGGCCGGGTCGGGTTGTTCCGTGACTTTGCGTTCGGTCTTGTCGATGCTCTTTGCGTCGACGATGCCGTCGGTTCTTTTTGAGAGTGCGTCGAGGATGTTCACGCCGGTCGCGTTCTCGATCTGTTCGGTGATCGAGATCACCGACGCCGGCAGTTGGCTCATGACGCCGGGAATGCCCTGACCGGACCCGCCCTGGCCACTGTCGATCACCGAGATCTTGTCGATGTTCACGCCCTTGACCGTATCGACGATTTGAGCCACCAGCTCTGGCAGCATGTTGAGCACGAAAATTTCTTGAGCATCATCGCCGGCCTCCTGATACTGCGACGTGAGAAGCTTGAAGACCTCTACCTGGGCGTTTCCGTCCTCGATGATCTTCGCTGCACGGCCCTTGGCCTCGAGCTCCATGGCTTGCTTGCGAGCCTCAGCCGGCTCAATGACGTCTGCCTGCAGGCGACGCTTCTGCAGCTCGATGCGCTCTTGTTCGAGTTCCTGTTCGGCGACGGCCTTGGCCCGCTCACCGGAGACCACGGCCTCGGCCTCACGAGCAACAGCTTCCGCATCGAGGAGGGCACGACGAACGCGAAGCTTGTTCTCTTCTTCAACGATGTGCAGATCGGCAGCTACCCGGGCCAGCTCGGATCGTTCCCGACCGGTGGCTTCCGCCTCTTCGGCTTCGGCCTCACGCATGGCCTCGGATTCACGCGCTTCTTTCATCACTAGCGCGGTTTGGCGACGACCAACCGCCTCGAGATATCCGACTTGATCTGTGACGTTTTGAATCTTGAGAACGTCAAGCTCCAAACCAAGCGTCTTGATATCGTCGTCGGCCTCGTCGATGAGGGTCTGGGCAAACTTGAGCCGGTCTTCGTTGACTTCTTCAGGTGTAAGGGTCGAAAGCACACCACGAAGGTTCGCCTCGAGGTTCTCCTTGGCAATCTGCTGGATATAGCTGGACTCGCGACCGAGGAAGCGTTCTACCGAGTTCTCCAGCACACCCTCACGGCTGGACACCTTGATATTCGCAACACCCTGTACGTCAAGGGGGATAGCGCCTTTCGAGTAGGCGTTCGTGACCGACACCTCAATCGGAATCGTATTGAGATCCATGAAGTCGACTTTTTCGAGCAGGGGAACGCGCAGTGTCCGGCCACCTTTAATGACGCGATAGCCGACGGTGCGTCCGTCGGTGAGGGCACGATTCCGACCTGAAATGACTGCCACCCGGTTGGGTGGAACGATCACGATGAGGCTCTTTATCGCCGCCACCGCCGCCAAGATGATGGCGATCAGTGCCACCGCTCCGATAAGCCATTCCATGTGTTACCTCACTCTCGTCCGTCTTCGAGACCCGGCAGCGGCGCCACCAGGGCGGTCCCATTGTTCACTTCAACCACGACGACGGAGTCTCCGACGTCAAACTGTGTGTCATCGCTTTCCTTGTACGGGAGAGCCACGAGGAAGTGGGGCTGACCATCGATGTCGGCCTTTATCCGTCCCCGTCTGGCCGGCCCGAGGGGAATCACGACCTGAGCGGCTCGTCCTGCGATTTCTCTGTTACTGAGTTCGGAACTCGCTTCGGAGCCCTTGAGGTACTTGAACAGTTGTCCGTTCACGACGGCTGCGAATCCGCCGCCGACGAGAGCGGACAGAAGCGTGGTGACAGCGTTGCTGTCGGTCAAAAATTCGAAAGACAGCCCGATCAAACCGAAGAACGCGGCGAAGAACACGAGTGAACGAAATGAGATGAGCGATGCGAAAAACTGGCCGATATCGCCCATCACGCCGCTCGTATCGAAGTCGACGTCGGGGCTGTCAATATCTACATCGACATCAAAATCAACGTCCGAATCGAAGTCGAGATCAACGTCACCGTCAAAATCGAGACCGCCCAGAATCATGAGCAGCACGAAGACGCCACCAAATAGCGCTGATGCTCCGTAGAACCATGGCATGACTAGATCCCTTTCCTGCTTTCGAGTCTATCGGCAGGCGGGTGCTGTCCGCTGAGAGGCTTGTTGGGTGAGCGCTAGATGGCCTTTAGCCGGCCTGGCGGAGAGGATCGAACGTGCCATGCTCGAAACGGCGATCGAGCGGCAACGAGATGATTCTGCTGTTGGGTCGATGAGGCCCGTCGGCTGCGATGAGGTCGGCGACCAGCACACCTCTGACGAGATCGTGGTTGCAATGTTCTTCACATCGCCGGTACGGGTCATCTACATATGCGTGTTCCATGCAGGACATCTATCGGCACAACCGCACCAACGCCTTGAGAGTCAATAGACCCATTGTCGAGGTGACTAGACACAGCGACCTTCAACCGTAAACCCAGGGTTGTAGGTGGTTCTTTTCGCCGCCTAGAACCCTGGGTTCCGGGCTTCCTGCCAGTTCTCTCTTGCTTCGTTAGCCGCTACGACTGCCACGAAGAGTGCCGCGAGCGGGTCGGCCCACCACCAGCCGAATCCGGCGTTGAGGGCGAGGCCGGCCATTGTGCCTGTGGCCAGAACGCCGTCGAGGAACGTCATCGAAGCCTCGGATCGCAGCGGCGCCGAATCCAGCTTCTCTGCGAGACGGCGCTTCACCACAGCCAATCCGAACATCACCACCGCGGTTACGGCCAGATAGGCGATACCCCACAGTGATTCCTCGGGCCGCCGACCAGTCACCAGGTCACGCATGCTGAAGATAAAGAGGACGATCGCCAACGATGCAAACGAAATCGCTACCAATCGCAACGCACGCGTGGTTCGTACTCGCTCATCGGCTCCCGGGCGGGGCGAGAGATGCCAGATCACTACGAAGGAGGCAAACAGCTCGATGATCGAATCGGTTCCGAACCCAACCAACGCCAGCGACCCGGCAACAATCCCGAGCCCGATCGTAAGGCCCGCTTCGCCAACGTTCCAGGCCACCGTGGCGTACTCCAGCCGAAGCGCCCGGCGCGTGTGAAGGTCGGCATCGATCCGCATCGTCCGAATACTGGCATGTCTGGCGCTTGGCCCGCACAGGAGACCGAGATCAGGTCAGCCATCGGGAACCCTTCGGGTTCCGGGAACCTTGCAGGTTCCTTGGTAGTAGCCTGCGGCTACTCCATGCCTGTTCGGGGTGGATTTCGGGGCGCTTAGCTCAGCGGGAGAGCGCTGCCTTCACACGGCAGAGGTCGCAGGTTCAATCCCTGCAGCGCCCACCTCTACGACAACACCGGACACGTCATTTCCCACGGTCCAAGGCAGCTCTACGGGATCATCTCGGCCATGTAGCCGGCCATGACGATCCAGTCGATCGGGTTGATGGCTGCGGCGTGCACTTCGATCATCACGCTGTCTTCTGGCAGGGCGGGTCGATCGATCTCGGCGACCTCCGGCACGTTGCCGTACTCGGTCAAGATG
>JABDOU010000348.1 GCA_013043085.1 Acidimicrobiia bacterium | reverse complement strand
CAGCAAGGGCAACCAGTTCGGATTCGTCATCGCATGCAAGATCGGCGTAGACCTTGAGCTTCGGCTCGGTTCCTGACGGTCGCACGATGACACGTCCTGCGTCAAATGCCAGGACCACCATGTTTGTGTTTGGCAGCCATGGGGGACGTTCTTCTTCGCCGGTTCGATAGTCAACGATATCTTCGACCTGTCGACCTGCGAGGTCGCTCGGGGGACGTGATGCCACTTCTGCAACAGCTTGCACCAGCCGGGCGTGGCCGTCGGGTCCGGTGCGAACAATCGACCTCTGCGTCGACCGCCACGCTCCGAATTCCACGCAAAGTTCATCGAACCGATCCCAAAGGGTTTTTCCCTCGCGCGCCAGATCAGAAGCAATCTCGGCGACAACGGCCGCAGCTGACAGCCCATCCTTGTCGCGAACGACTGGCGAAACGGAATAGCCAAGTGCCTCCTCAAAGCCAACTGCGAATTCGCGTTCTCCCTCGATCACGAGCGACAAGAGTGCTCTCCAGATCCACTTGAATCCTGTGAGCGTTTCAGCGAACTGCGCGCCACGCGCTTCGGCAACCTGGCGGGCCATCGGTGTGGATACAACGGTCGAAGCGACGATCGGGGTTGCCTGCGACGACCATCGGGCGAGGATGCCATCAATGACAAGAACCCCGAGCTGATTGCCGGTCAACATACCCTGCTCCGGCGAACCAACCGCCAGGCGATCGGCGTCCGGATCGTTTGCCATGACGAGATCGGCAGCAACCTCGCGACCCAGTTCCATGACTTCGTCCATTGCTCCCGCCTCCTCCGGATTCGGAAACCGCACACTTGGAAACTCGGGGTCGGGTTTGAACTGGTCGGCCGCGATGGCGACACTGTGGCCCGATCGCTCCAACACTTCCCGGGCATATATCCCACCGACTCCGTGAAGCGGCGTGTAGGCGATCGATAGACCGGAATCCGTCGGACGAACGATCGCATCGAGGTAGCGGTCAATGATCTGACGATCAAGGATGGTCCCGCCTTCGCTGCTCATGGCAATCATCGATGCCGGTGGCGCCAGCGAAATCGCATGGGCGATCTGCTCGTCGGTCGGTGGCACGATTTGGGCTCCATAGTTGTTGTAGACCTTGTAGCCGTTGTACTCAGGGGGGTTATGACTCGCGGTGATCACAATCGCTGCCCGCGCCTCGAGCTCTCTGGCTGCGAATGCGACTATCGGCGTGGGTATCGGATCTGGAAAGGTAAGCACTTCGAATCCGGCGGCGACGAGAACGCGAACCGTTGCGTCGAAGTAGTCAAGGCTGCGCTCACGAGCGTCTCTTCCAACAACGACAGGCCCCTCTGCATCCTCGCTTTTCAAGTACTCCGAAAGCCCATATGTCGCCCTGACGACGACGGCCAGATTCATGCGATTTGGTCCGCCGCCATCTATGCCTCTCAAGCCTGCCGTTCCGAATTCCAGAGAATCGGCAAACCGATCGGCGAGATCTTCCCATGCCCCGGATACCAATAGATCGGTCAGCTCGTCGCGAGTAATCGGATCAGGATCACCTTCGATCCAGCGACGAACCTCTGCCTCTAAATCCTCGACCTTCATCAACGGCAACCTGTCTGAGGGGTGAAAGCCCGGGTTAGGGGGCCTCTTCGGGCCCGAGGCGGCGCGCTCATCTTCTTGCCGGTTACCTGGATACTGGTCAAGCCGATGCGTGTTGTGTCGTGCCGATCCACGGAGCCAAGCTAGCGGCTCCCGAGCACCCCGAGAAACACCTCACCCGGGTCGGCGAGCTGTGACAGGGACGGACGTGCCGCATCCAGATCCACGACGAAAGCGGGTCCGGACTCGCCGCCAACTGTGTGGTTGACAACCAGGAATTGATCGGACAGATCGAGCGACGTGACCTCGGTGCCCTCAGGAAGGTCAAAAGCAACCTCCTCGGCCAGGTCCAACTCAACAACCACGATCTGTGATCTGGCGGGATCGTGGTAGGCCATCCTCCCATTGCCCGGCGCAAGCGTTGGCAAGCGTCGACAAGCACCCACTTCTCGACAGAGGGGCTTGGGATTCGAAGCAATCTCAACAATCTCGCCGCCTGCATCGAGGAATACGAACGACGATCCCTCGGGGGTGGTCTTGTCGACAACGTAGCGATCCTGTCCGTAGTCAACGTGATCAACCCGTGTCGACGCATCGCCGATCTGTGCAATCCAGCGCTCCTTGTCGACTCGATCCCACCAGAGCAGCGTTTCGACCTGCTCGGCAGTGTCTGCATTGTCGATCACCGTGGCGAGCAATCGCGGCGTTTCGCCCGTATTCGTTGCGCCCCAGAGGCGCAGGAGACGACCTCCCTCAACGTCCAACAGGGGGCCTGGGCCGCTGCTTTCAGGGCCAAGATAGAACACCACATCATCAACTCCCCATGGAGGCTGAAAGACCAGTCCACCCGCCCCGTCGGCGAACGCAAGGCCTGACGGCCTGTCGAGGCGTGGCACAACCTGATCGACGAGCGGCACGACTTCTTCAGCGAGAACAACGAAGCTCCCCGGCGGTGGCTCGCCGACATCGGCGCCGATCTCGGGATCCTGTGGGGCGGTATCGACCGGTTCGGCCGGCTCAACCGGGTCGGCATCCACCTCGGGTTCAAGTGCCGTCGTCGGTACGTCCTGGGCTGGAAGGCTCGCCTCGGTCGCAGGAGTGGGAACGAGGGGATCAGCGCCGGTGCCAGAACACGCCGAGACGACAACTACTGTCGCCGACAGGAATGCCGGCCAAAAGCCTCGTTTGTTCCCCAACCTGTTCCCCATCGGTGATCTGTGCATGAGATATATTCGACATTACCCGGGCCGAGCTTGACCTATCGCACCGGATCGACGCCGCATTTCTTCGGAGAACATGCGCTCCGGCCGGTATACGTCAGCCGGCTGCCGCCTGGTCGAGGCCGGTCTCTGGGATTGTCTTCGGGATGCTCCAGCTGAGCAGTCGAGGACCCTCTACTGTTTCCAGCCAGTTCCCTCACACCATCGTTATCGCCGGCGAGCTATTCGTCGAAGGACGTCATTCCGAAGGTCGGGTGCCGCATACGGCAGAGCGCAATCTTTTCGAGTTGGCGGATCCGCTCACGCGTGAGACCAAATTCTTGTCCGATCTCGTCGTGGGTTCGCGCCACCCCATCGGCAAAGCCGTATCGCAACAACAGAATCCGCTGCAGACGTTCGGGAAGTCGGAGAATTGCCGTTCGGAGTTCATCGCCAACAACCGACTGCACCGCTTCGACAACGGGGTCGGAACCATCGGCATCCTCGACGAAATCCCCGAGGACAGCCCCATCTTCGCCAATCGGTCGATCGAGCGATACGGCGTCCGTGACGGCCAGTGAGTCGATAACGTCCTTGAGGTCGATGCCGGATTCTGAAGAGATTTCCTCTGGCGTCGGAATGCGGCCCAATTCGGCATTGAGCCTGCTGGCCGTTGACCGAACTGTCGAGAGTTTCTCATGAAGGTGAAGGGGAATGCGGACCGTTCGCGACTTCTCGGCGATCGCTTTCGACAGTGCCTGTCGGATCCACCATGTCGCGTACGTCGAGAATTTGAAACCCTTGCGCCAGTCGAATTTCTCAACGGCGCGAATCAGGCCGAGGTTCCCTTCCTGGATCAGGTCGACAAAGTCGATGCCCGGCGTGTTCAAGTAGCGCCTTGCCTGGTTAATGACCAGACGAAGATTCGAATTGCAGAAGTCGTCCTTGGCCCGTTCACCGGCCCGAACCTGGCGCATCAGCACACGACGCTCGGCAGGAGCAACCGAAGTGTTGTCGGCAAGCTTCTCCTCGGCTTCGCGGCCGGCCTCGATGGTCTGGGCAAGCCGGACCTCGTCCTCAGCGGTAAGCAACGCATACCGTCCTACATCAGACATATATACGTTGATTGCGTCGAGTTCGGACGTGTCGCGTCCGGTGACGGTTACTGCCATTGCCTATCCCTCCAGCTGGTGCGGGGTCTCATGCGGGTGTTGGTCATATCGTGGATTGTTTCACTCGTGGTCGCATACTGTGGCGACCCTGTTTCTCGGACTTGAGGTTTCTCGGACTCGAGGACTCTTGTCCCCGGTGGGGAAACTGGATTGATTGGTTCGAACATAGATGACGGTGCGTCGTTCGTCCGAATGTTCTTCGTCCGAAGCAAAAGAGGAAGAAGGCACACTCGCTATTTGGCTCACACGGCTCATGCGGCCGACGCTCCTTTCTTCGCCATCATCGAACCCGGGGAACGACAAATTCGAAGAACTGGAGAGACCTTGTGAGGATTTTCACAAAGTATACGCGTCGCTCTCAAAATCGGTCGATCTTTTTCTTGTGAATCTTTTCCCAAACTTCCCGTCGCCCTCGATCTTATCAAGCATTTCCGGCCGTCGTCGATCAATGCTCCCTATCGACTCCACTTATCGACTCGCTATCGACTCCCATTCCATCCGCTCGGTATCACCCGCACTCGAGTTTTACACCTGAGTTTTACACCCTCAGTGTGAGCCTCAGTGTGAGCCTCTGGTATGAGTCTCCAGCGTGATCGTCCAGGATCGGACTCGGGGAGCCAGACCGCCGGCGGAAATCTCAGCGACAGATTGTGGCACAAGCTCCGGGGAATTCGTGACATTTCGAACAATTTTTTCTCACCGTAGCAAAACCATCGCAATACGGCGCTCAGTGATGGATCGTCACGGTCCGCCTGGA
The DNA here is from genome assembly GCA_013043085.1 of Acidimicrobiia bacterium. Classification (GTDB taxonomy): domain Bacteria; phylum Actinomycetota; class Acidimicrobiia; order Spongiisociales; family SHLN01; genus JABDOU01. The sequence continues at coordinate 7,239 of JABDOU010000348.1, read as the reverse complement.
CTTGTCGGAATGACGGTTCCCGAGAAGCGGCTGAACCATTGGCCTGCGAGCGTGACATCGACTTCGGGACGACGAAAGCGAGCCTCCGGACCGGCGTCTGCCACTTGGTCGGAAACCAGCTGCTGCAGCTCGATCGGTGTCACCTCGAGCAATCGCAGCAGTTTCTTGGCCGAAGATGACTTATTGCACACAAGTGCCAGCAGGAGATGCTCTGACCCGACGTGCCGATGTTCGAGCTTCTGAGCCCAGAAGTCTGCTTTTCTGATGATCTCTATCAGGTGGCGGGCATCAGGCACCGGACCACGAACCCCCGACACGATGGTCATGGCGCGCACACTGCTGCGCTGATGGCAGGCCGCGAGCACGGCAGCCGCATTGCTTGCGTGGATTTGGCCGAGGGCCCAGAGGAGGTGTTCGTCCTCGAGCGCGTCGGCTCGCATCAAGACGGAACGTTCGACTGCCCGACGAACGCCTTCCACAGCCGGGGCGGTCGTCAGTTCTTGCTGGGCGACGACGAGCGGGTCGCCTGCGAGAGCTCGTACATACTCCGCGGCCTGAGCAAGGTCCAGCCCATTGCGGCTGAGGGCAGAAGCACTCCGATCATCATTGACGCTCAGAATGCCAAGCAGCAGGTGCTCCGTCCCAATGAGGCGTTTGTCCATAGAGAAGGCCTCAAAGAAGGCTCGCCGCATGATTTTCCGAGTGTTGCGGCTCCATGCTGGACCGGCAGGATCGGAATCGATCCGAACAGGTGTGTCCCCGAAGATGCCGTAGCCGAGCTCCGCCGCATCGACGCCGGCCAGGTCCAGCACCCGCCTCGCAGTGCTCGCCGGTTCCAGAAGAATCCCGATCAGCAGGTGGTCGGCTTCGATGACGGAATGGTCGCTGATCCGCGCAGCCGTCTCGGCCCGCTGGATCACGGACGTCGCCTGCTCATTGAATCGGTATTCCATCTTCCTCCTCAGCGTGCCCCCGTTATCAATGTATTGAGTTCTGGCGAAACCGCACGCCCTAGGATCGAACTTATGGATGAACCGCTTTCCTTGTCGCCCTCCGGTCCTGCGGAGAGCATCATTCCTCCCATGCCAGGCGAGGCACAGGCAGCCCTCAAAAACGCGCTGAAGCATTCCGAGCCGTCGGACCGAAAGAAGGCCGTCAGCCAGGTCATTCGGCAATGGCCGACCTATTCGGAAGCGTGGGCAGAACTGGCTGCGTTGGCCGACGAACCGGTCGAGGCGTACGCCTATTTTCGAGTCGGGTATCACCGTGGACTCGACCAATTGCGTCAGTCAGGGTGGAGGGGCTCAGGATTTGTGCGCTCCTCCCGACCTGAAAATCGCGGATTCCTCGAAGCTCTCAGAGGATTAGGCCAAGCGGCGGGGCGCATCGGCGAAACTGACGAAGAACAACGCTGCCAGGAGTTTGCAAACCAGCTCGATCCGTAATGGTGCCTGGATTCCTGGTCCTCATGGTGGCGAGCCTCGGTGCTCTGCTCTACGGCGAGGCGACCGGCCGGTCGTGGAAGCTCGTGCCGAAGATGGTGCTTTCATCTGGTTTCGTGCTGGTCGCCCTCGATCATGGCGCTCTCGAATCGACATACGGCCGTTGGATTCTGGCGGCATTGATCCTGTCGTGGATCGGCGACCTCCTCCTCGGTATCGACAGAGCGTTTCTTGCGGGACTTGTCTCGTTCGCTATCGCCCACCTGGCATATATTGCGGCTTTTGTGAGATTCGGTGCCAGCCATACCGTTGTGGTCTTCGCTGGAATTGCGGTGCTCGTAGTGGGAGTTGTCGTCCTCAGATGGTTGCGTCCCCACCTTTCTACAACGATGGCGCCGGCAGTCACCCTCTACGTGTTGATCATCGGATCGATGCTTTCAGCGGCATTCGGAACCAGGCAGCCGGGCCTATGGGTGCCTGCCGCGATGTTCGCCGTTTCAGACGTCGCGGTTGCCCGACATCGATTCGTCGATCCCGGTTTCATCAACAAGCTCTTGGGACTACCGCTGTACTTCCTGGCACAGTTCGTACTGGCGACGACGGTGGCTGTCGAGCCGGTGTTGGGGTTCCGCTAGCCCGGGACGGTGCCTGTCCCGGATTGTTCTGTCGCTCTCTCCTCCCGATCCTCTAGCCATCGACCAACTGAGTCAACGGCTTCTGGAAGACCTGGCTACAACAAATCCTCCGCCTCGTTAAGGTCGGCGGGTGTCTTCACCGTGAAGAACGACGATCCGTCTTCACCCCATTGCCGCCACTCCGTCTCCTCCACCCGACGGACGGGAATCTTTGCGAGAAAATCTGCCACCGATCCGCCCCGCTTGCATACGAACAATGCGTCCCTGAGCAATACAGACGGGTATACGGCAAGCATCGCGAACAGCTCCCCTTCGACCACGGGAACAATCGCACGACGCTCATCAGCCAGAGCTGTCATGAATCGCAGGGTCGCTGGTTTCACCAGGGGCAAGTCGACTCCCACGACAATCGCCATCGCCGGACCATCTCCCACCCTGGCAGCGTTCTCTGCGGCGTCCATGGCGGTTATCAAACCGATGAGCGCGCCAGAACAGGCGGGGGTGAGATCGGGGATTGCGGCAATGCCTGAGATGGAGCTACTTCGTCCAATGATCAACGGATCACCCCCGGCAATGCGCATCGCTCCGGCGACCCATTCAACGAGCGGAACACCTGCAAGCCGCTTGAGCGCCTTGTCTCCTCCGATGCGGACACCGGAGCCCCCCGCGAGGATTGCCCACAGAAATTGGTAGGGAGAACTCACGCGAGTTCCGTCGGGTTGAGAGGACGACCGCCGCCGCCGGAATCGTTCGAGCATTGTCCAACAATACGGCACATCGAAAACAACCATCGTTGCGCATCGACGTCCGGCAGAACAGACGGGAAGCGGCTAGCGTCGAAGCTGAGGAGAATCAACCGAGGGAGGACTCATGCAGGTTTCCTTGACCGTGAACGGCCGCACGCAGACTGCAGAAATCGAGAGCCGAACCTTGCTGGTTCACTACCTCCGCGAACACCTCAACCTGACCGGTACTCACGTCGGGTGCGAAACGTCCTACTGCGGTGCGTGCACCGTGCTCGTCGATGGGAAAGCGATCAAATCCTGCACGATGCTTGCCGTCCAGACAGAGGGGGCGGCGATCACAACCATCGAAGGGCTCGCCAACGGCGAATTGCATCCGGTTCAGCAAGGATTCGTTGAGCGACACGGCCTTCAATGCGGCTTCTGCACTCCGGGCATGATCATGTCGGCCGTCGCCCTCCTCGACGAAAACGACAGCCCGTCTGAAGATGAAATCCGCCACGGCATCGAAGGCAACCTCTGCCGCTGCACCGGTTATCACAACATCGTCAAATCGATCGAGTATGCGGCTGCGACGATGCGAGGCGACGACCCGCCTGCCTCTGACTGGGAGGACGAATCATGACAGCGAACGTGATTGGCAAGGCCATCCGACGGAAAGAAGATCCTGCCCTCATTCAAGGCAAAGGCCTCTACACAGACGACATGAAAATGGCAGGAATGCTCCACGCGGCATTCGTTCGGAGCCCGTTCGGAAAGGCTCGCATCCTTGGTATCGACGCTTCCCGAGCGACTGAGCTCGAAGGGGTTCACGCCGTCTACACGGCAGAAGATGTGCGCCAGCTCGGTCCGCTGCTTGCACAGGTCGCGATCGGCGCGCTTCGCCCGCTTCTGGCGGACGGAACTGTCAACCACGTCGGTGAGGCGGTGGCGATGGTCGTAGCAACCGACCGGTATGTCGCACAGGACGCCGTCGACGCCGTCGACGTCGATTACGAACCGCTCGAAGCAGTGGTGGATCTCGAAGATGCCGCTTCTGATCGGACAATCGCCAACGACACCAATGCATCGAACGTCATTCATGTTTGGGAGGTAGGTGACGCCGATGCCGTTGCCGCTGCACGCGCCACAGACGGCGCCGTTGAGGTGAGTGTGAAAATGATCAACCAGCGGCTCATCCCAACTGCGATCGAGCCCCGATCGGCACTGGCCGACTACAACGGCGGCTACGGGAACATGACGCTGTACTCGTCGTCTCAGATCCCCCATGCCGTAGCAGGTGCATTAGGCAAGACGTTTGGGCTCTCATCGAACAACGTGCGAGTCATCGCTCCAGAGGTCGGCGGCGGTTTCGGTGCGAAGCTGAACTACTACAGCGAAGAGGCACTCGTCACGTTTGCATCGCGTGAACTCGGAAGCCCGGTGAAGTGGACCGAGACTCGACGGGAAGCGTCCGTAGCGACAATTCACGGGCGGGGCTGGGTCGGAACGGCCACCATCGTGGGTACGGGTGAAGGCAAGATCCTGGCGTACGAGCTCGATGCACTCTCGGATATGGGTGCCTACACGCAGAACTTCACCGTAGCTATTCCCCTCCTCGGCCAGTACGTGGCACCTGGACAGTACGACATCCCGATTCACTGGAAGGTCCAGTGCGTCGCGACCAATGCTCCGACGACCGACGCATACCGGGGAGCGGGTAGACCGGAAGCCATCTTCTATCTGGAACGTGCAATCGATGCGTTCGCCCGCGAGATCGGTATGGACCCGGCCGACGTACGCAAGCGGAACTTTTTCGAAGAGTTCCCCGCTACAACTGCAGCAGGAATGTTGATGGACTCTGGTGACTATGGCGCCAATCTCGACAAACTGCTGGAGCTTGCCGACTACCAGGGTCTCCGTCGGAAGCAGGAGGAAGCACGCGCAGAGGGACGAACCATCGGTATCGGCCTGTCCACCTATGTCGAAGTTTGCGGTTTCGGACCGTCGGCTCTGGCGGAAGGTGGTTTCTCGTGGGCTTCGTACGGCCTCCCGGCCGCTTTCAACGGCTCCGGGCTGGTTCGGGTCAACCCGGACGGAACCGCAACTGTGATGATCGGTACCGGGCCATCGGGTCAAGGGCACGAGACGACGTGGGCACAGATCGTCAGCGAAGCGCTCGGCATCGCGGTCGAAGATATTCAGGTTCGGCATGGCGATACCCGCGACTCTCCCATGGGGATCGGGACGTTCGGATCTCGTTCACTGGCAGTTGATGGATCGGCCACGTCGCAGGCCGCCGAGAAGGTTCGAGAAAAAGCAGCCAGGGTCGCTGCCCATATGATGGAAGCCTCACCGGACGATATCGAGTTCGCAGATGGCGGGGCACATGTGACCGGGTCACCGGACAAGACCGTCACCTGGGCCGAGATCGCTGAGGTCGCTTACCAACCCCATCGACTTCCAGACGGGATGGAAGGAGGCATGGAAGCAAATGCCGTGTTCTCACCCGCCAACGCAACGTGGCCTTTCGGTTCGCATCTCGCCGTAGTTGACGTCGATACAACGACCGGGGACGTCACATTGCTCGAGTACTTTGCTATGGACGACTGCGGGAACGTGATCAATCCCATGATTGTCGATGGGCAGGTTCATGGAGGCCTGGCGCAGGGTATAAGCCAGGCCCTGTTTGAACATGCGATCTTCGACGAAGACGGCAATTTGCTCACCGGCTCCTTGTTGGACTACCCGATACCGACTGCGGGTGATCTTCCATCCTTCACACTCGATAGGACAACAACCCCCACGGACGTCAATCCCATGGGCGTCAAGGGTATCGGCGAAGCCGGCACCATCGGATCGGCCCAGACCGTGCTCAATGCCGTGATCGATGCGGTTGCCCATCTGGGAGTGACTCATATCGACATGCCGCTGCGCCCGAAACGGGTCTGGCAGGCCATACACGGGAATGGAGCGTAGAGATGTTTTCCAGGCAGTTCGAATACCTTGCACCAACCTCGCTCGACGATGCGCTGTCAGCACTTGCCTCGACGCCAGGAGCAAAGATCATGAGCGGCGGTCAGAGCTTGATCCCCTTGATGAAGCTGCGACTGTTCAGCCCCGGCACTGTCGTCGACATCGGGCGCATCGACGGACTCGGAGATATCGTCGAACGCGACGACCACATATCCATTGGCGCACTCGTTAGGCACAATCAGACGGCATCGGACCCCCTTGTTGCTGAACATGCCACAGCCCTCGGTCAGGCTGCGGCATGGACCGGCGACCACCAGGTCCGTAATCGTGGAACTACCTGCGGTGCCATGGCACACGCCGACATTGCTGCCGACCAGCCGGCTGCGGCTATCGCTCTCGGTGCAACCATGGTCGCTCGCTCATCGAGCGGTGAACGTGAGATTCCTGCACAGGAATTCTTCGTCGATGCGCTGACATCCGCCCTTTCTGATGACGAGATTCTGGTTGAGCTCCGGGTTCCAACATCGACAAACGGGTCCACCTCCGCCTATGACAAACTCGGGAGACGGGGAGGCCACACCGACTACGCCGTGGCAGGTGTCGCGGTATGGGTGCAGGTAACCGACGGATCGGTGTCGGACGCCCGGATCGGGGTCACCGGAGTCGGCACCCGCCCGAGCCTCGCCGAGGCCGCCGCCTCCGCACTCATTGGAACCGACGGTAACGATGAAGCAATAACCGATGCTGCCGCGCTCGTGACAGATGGCATTACCGTGATCGAAGATCTTTACGGATCCGTTGAATACAAGACGCACCTCGCCAAGGTCTTCACAGAGCGAGCACTCCGACAGGCACTCGCCGGCTAGAGGCCAACCTTGGAGATCGAGGCGAACCTGCGGTTGAGCGGGGCTATCCGGTCATGGGACGCGGCCGTCCATCCCCATCGGCTTCGAGCACGCTGGACACTCGCTCGAGAATGCCCTCGGCGTGGGCCGGAATGTTGATGATCTCCACATCGATGCCTGCCTGTTCCGCGTCCCAGATGAATGTCTTGAGTTCCATCGCACCGGGAAGATCAATCCTGCCGAGACCCTCGAGATCCAGCACGAGACTGCGCACTGTTGGATGTTCGGCAACCGCCTCATTGAAAGCCTCAGAGAAGGCATCAGCCGAAGCGTAAAAGAGAACTCCTTCTGGAGCCATCGTCATCGTGTCGCCGTCCATTCGGGTTTCCACGCTCAGGCGAGACGCCTCCCGATACACGTGAACCGCTGCTGCGAGAGCCATGCCAAGGAGTACTGCCAGGTCAATGCGAGGAGAAAGCAGCAGCGTCGCCAGGAAGGTTGCCCACGCAATTGCAGCCTGACCCCACGAAACGTGGATCAGCCGCCACAGCGCCCGCACGCGTACGAGCTTTATTACGGCTCCGATGACGATCGCACCCAGCACAGCGCGCGGCAGTCC
>JABDOU010000312.1 GCA_013043085.1 Acidimicrobiia bacterium | reverse complement strand
TCGCTCCATTGTTGAGCACCTCCGCGACGCCGCCGGGGCTATCAAAGTCGACTTCTACCGATGCCAGAAGGGAATCGAGTATGGGTTGTTTGTCCGGATCGCGGTGACGGCCGCCCATCGGCTCGATGCGACCGTCTCTCACGAGGTATACCGTCGCCCAATCGCCCAGGTGTGGGACCATGAGGCCGAGCAACCGGTTGATGGTGGTGGTGAGGTCAAGGGAGGAACCGAGCACACGGAAGGCCTGCGTTAGAAACGACATACGTTGTCGCCCCGCCTCGGCTTCAGCCCTTGCGTCACGCTCACGCTTCAAGAGTTGGGCGCGCTCTTCTTCGGCTCTGAGCCTGGTCGTGGCATCTTGCACGAGACCAATCATCCCCACGGGCTGGTCGTTCCCATCTGCTCGTACTACCTGTCCCCATCCTTCGAGCCAGATGACCTCGTCGTCGGATCGCATGCCTCTGAACTGAACGTGATATGGCTTTCCGTTCTCGATGGCGTTTTCGATGGCTTCCTGAACGTGGCTCCGATCCTCAGGATGAACCCGTTCGACGAACGACTCGAGCCTTGGATTGAAGGTCTCCGGGGTGAGCTTGTAGAACCGATAGATCTCCTCGGACCATGTCACAACCCCGGTTGCGATGTCCCAATCCCATACCCCAAAGTTGCCTGCGCTCAGCGCCAATCTGAGGCGTTGTTCGATTCCGCCTTGCAATTGTGCATACAATCCGTCAATGCCGGGATTGGAAGTGTCCACCATCGCGGCCACGATACTCGGGTCGGCCAGGCTCGTCTAATAAATCTGGAGAGCAGTCCGGGAGTTAGAACTCCCTCTCCGCCAGCCTCAACATCGGCGCTAGAAGCCGTGTCGCCCACCCAACCAACTGCTTGCTTTCGGTCACAGAACGGCACTCGCGAACGTCTACGAGAAAATGGTCGGTCAGGGTGGAGGCAAGACCACGATCCAGCGCAACAATCGCAACCTCTTCGTCCTTTTCGACCGACCTCCGGTTGAAGTTCACCGAGCCGACAATGGATGCTATTCCATCAACCACAACCGATTTGACATGCATCATCGTTGGTTGATACTCCCACAAACGAACGCCATGCTTGAGCAGTTCTGAACTTCGATCAGCGGCTACGACCGAGCTGACCCGCTTGTCGATATATGGCCCTGGCAAGATCACATCGATTTCGACTCCTCTTCGACGGGCCTCGACCATCGTGTGAATAAGACCATCGGAAGGATTGAAATAAGGGGTCTGGAGCAGAATCGAACGGGTCGCCGCCGCCAGCAGTCCTTCAAACAACCGTTCGGCCGGGTTGAAACCGATATGCGCCGAGCCGTCGACGACGCCGACCAACATGTCCCCCGATGGTTTTGACGCTTCGGTGGCAAGGTCGCGCGCATCGATCGGGTGACCTGTGTCCCTCCAATCCGCCAGGAATGCAGCCTGCAAGCCTCTGACGGCGGGGCCGGTTATCCGAAAGTGGGTGTCTCGCCATTCATCAGGTGATCTGGCATCGCCCTGCCACTCGGATGCGATCCCGACCCCACCCGTAAAGCCGACCGTGTCGTCGCAAATCAAGATTTTCCGGTGGGTGCGATGATCTGATTCCCAAAACTTCCATCGGACTACAGGCCGGAAGATCTCGACCTGAGCGCCGCCGGCTTCGAGATGGTGGATCAGATCGCGATCCATGGGTAGGGCGCCGAAGCCGTCGAGGATGATCCTCACGCGAACGCCGGCCCGAGCTCTCTCTGCGAACGCTGCCGCGAAATCCCTTGCGACGTCTCCGGTCCAATACACAAACGTCACGAAGTCGATCGATGTCCTGGCGTTTCGAATCGCCTCCAGCATCGAAGGAAAAATCTCTCGGCCGTTTCGCAGCACATCGACCGAGTTGCCCTCGGTGAAGACCGGCCCAACCACCGAAGCAACTGCATGCCGGAAATACTCGATGTCGTCTCGAAAACCGGAAAGGTCGGTCTCGTTATCCATCAAAACTCCATCAGCTCCATCGTCCATCAGGCGGGAGGCTGCAATCTGAGAATGAGCGCCTCAACGTCTAGTGCGGGCTGCGGATACGCCAGGTCCATATCGCGAAATGTCTCCAAAAGAATCCGCGCAATGGCCCAGTTGCGATACCACTTGTGATCAGAGGGAACGATGTACCAGGGAGCACCTGGTCTGGAGGTTCTTGCAACTACTTCACCATAGGCGGCCTGATACTCGTCCCATAGCTTGCGGGTATCAAGGTCCGACTCGGCGAATTTCCACCTCTTGTCATCCCTGCGCAATCTCCGGAGAAAACGTCGGCGTTGTTCGTCATATGAGATATGGAGGACGCATTTGACAACGACCGTTCCTCCGTCAATCAGATCCCGTTCAAAGTCGATCACCTCTTGAAAGCGACGATCAAGTACGTCATGCGTCTCACTTCCGGTCGCGAGAGGGACCAGAAGATCCTCGTAATGTGAGCGATCGAACACGCCAAGGCTCCCCGGATCTGGCACCCTCGAACCAACTCGCTCGAGGAAGTGTTGCTGCTTTTCCTCGCCGGTTGGTTCGGTGAATGACGCAACCGACACCCCGGCCGGATTCAGAAGGCCGACAACGTGCTTGATGGTGCCGTTCTTACCGGATGCGTCGAGACCCTGCAACACAAGCAGCACTCTTTGCTCTTCACCGGCGAACATCATTTCATGAAGATCAAAGAGCTGCTCTCGCATGCCTTCCATTTCATCACGGGCGTCATCCTCGGAGTCGACTCCAGGGTGAGAGTCCGTAGGGAAGGCCGCCATGTTGAGAGCGGTGGCATCAACCGGCGAACGCAGGTCATCGCGAATGCTGCTCATGACGACGGTCCTGTGGCGGCTTCCAAGGCCGGAAGCGGCTGCACGTTCTGCGGTTCGCCCTGCACCGGTCGGTCTCCGCCGTAGTCGGATTCGATTTGTGCGTTCAAAGCCACGCCAAACAATGTGACCACGCCGGATGAGAACGCCCAAAACATCAAGCCGATCACACCGGCCAACGGCCCATACGTCTGACCGAATACCTGGCTTGCGTTGAGGTAGATCGAAAGGAGAGCAGAAGCGGCGAACCACGACACAACCGCGACCGTGCTTCCGATCGCCAAAGATGTCGCTGGCGGCTGGTCGCGATGAGGAGCGATTCGGTAGAGCAGAGCGAACGCGGCCGGCAGCACAGCGATACCAAGAGGCCACCGAACCCAGATCCAGATGCTGCGGGGATCTCCCTCGCCGAACGATGCGGTGATACCGGAACCGAGCGCAATGACAACGAAAGCCAGCGCAAACAGGACCCCGGCCGTAATGGTCAGAACGAGGGCGAGACCGTATCTGCGAGAAGTCGGACGATCATCGTCGATCCCATACATCCTCGAAGATCCGCGCTGGAGCTGCGCCATAGCCGCGACACCCGATGTGACCATGGCGAGGGCCCCGGCGGCGATCGCGGCGAGGTTGCCGGTCGTGGCCGCGTCCGTTCCCTGTTCGAACACTCTCAGAATCACCTGACTTGCCGGACCTGGTGCCAGGCTCTCGGTCATCGCGCGTAGCACCTCCCGCAAACGTCCCTCGCCAATCCTGGCTGCGAGCGCGACAAAGAACATGACTCCCGGGATGACCGTGAGGACCAGTTGGAAGGCCAGAGCTCGTGCATAGCTGAAACCATCTGCATGACGAAACCTCTTAAACGACCTGACCGTCAGGTCGCCGATGCCGTCGTTCTTCATGGTCGTCAGGGCATCGGTCAACGAAAGGTCAGCATGTTCGGGCACGGCGGTGACGGAGCTCATGACAGCTGACCGGCGACGGACGTAGCCGAGACCCAACCGAGCTCGCTCGAGTTGTCGGCCTGTGGAACGATGACGTCGAGAGCGCCCGGCCTGATGGAGAATGCGAATCTGGTGGTAGCCGCCCGCTCTTCGCCGTCGAGCTCATAAG
>JABDOU010000329.1 GCA_013043085.1 Acidimicrobiia bacterium | reverse complement strand
GAGCTCCTGCAAACAACCCGAGGATCCCGACCCCCATCTGTTGAGCAAGGAGAATCAGGACGAGACTCGGTGGCAGGAGCTGTGCCAGCGTTCCCGATGCGATGATGGCGCCGGTCGCCAGCTTGTGATCGTAACCAAGCCGCACCATCGTTGGAAGCGATAGCAGGCCCATCACGATGACGGTCGCCGCTACAACCCCGGTCGCGGCCGCCAGCAGTGTCCCAACCAGAATCACGGCAGCCGCAACTCCGCCCTTGAGAGGACCAAGCAACATTCCAATTGCCGTCAGCAAACGTTCTGCGAGTCCTGATCGTTCGAGGATCGCACCCATGAGGACAAAGAAGGGCACCGCAAGAAGTGTCGAATCGGACACTGCTCCAAACCATCGACCAGGAAGAACGTTGAGAGACGTCGGATCGAACACGCCGACCAGATCGCCGATGAACGAGAACAGCAGTGCAGTCGCTGCAAAGGAAAAAGCGACGTTGTACCCGATCAGAATCAGCCCGATGAAGATCACAAACATCGCCATCGAGAGCGCGACGCCGAGATCCACTACTACTCCACCCGTAGAGGGGCTTCGATGGCGGCGACGCCTGCCAAATCTTCACGGTCCATCAACACCAGGATCTGCTTGATGATCTCGGCCACGATCTGACTCGCCATCAAGAGGAATCCAATCAGAATGAGAAGTTTGATCGGGCCACGGGGCAGACCGCCCGCATCAGTCGACTGTTCCCAGATCTCCCAGACTCTCCACGTCGACCAACTCCCATCAAACGACCGTCCCATGCCAGAGAGGGACCAGCTCCACAGCGTTTTGATTGCGAGTATGAGAAACGGAAAGAAGAGGAATACATGAACGATCAGATCGATGACCGCCTTCTTCTTGTTCGAGAAGTTGGCCCACCAGAAGTCAATGCGAGGGTTGACACCCTCCCGAACGCCATAGTTGAGACCGAGGAGAAACAGAGCGCCGAACAGCATCCACTGAAGATCGAATACCTCACCGACGATGATGTCGCGCTGGATGAACCGCGCCACATATCTCGTCACAACGTTGAAGAAACCGAGGACAAACACGACCCATGCCAGTACCCAGGACGCTTTGCCGGTCACCGTGGTGATAGCTTCGATACCTCGTCGCAGGTGATACAAGAATCCCTGCAAGCCTCCCGGAATGTCCAGGGGCTCCGCCTCGTGAGCCGTCGTCAGGTCTTCGAGCAAGTCTTCGGCGGTAGTCGTAACGTCCGGTTTGGGCTCGAGTTCGCTCAATCAACCTCCTCCGTCATCTCAAAGGGTTAGCTTCCTCACGTTACAACATATGGCCATGTGGAGCATTCTTCGAAATCATCCCGGCTACCACGCCTTATGGTTAGCCGCTTTATTGCTGGTTGGCGGGTGCGGGCCGATTCAACTCGTCGATACCCGAGCCGGATCCGACCCGACAGTCGATCCATCATTGAGAGCGGTCCGCTTGGACACGAGTGGCTGCGGATTCGCCTCAGGTCGTATTGGTTCCGGGGTTGCTGTTGGCGATGAGCTCATACTCACGGTCGCACACCTCGTGGCCCGGGCAGACGACATCGAAATCACGTTGACGAGTGGCGATGTGGTCAATGCCCATGTCACCGCTATCGACCTGGAGAAGGATCTCGCACTCTTGCTCGTCCCATCTACCGGTCTCGATGACGTGTCACTGGCGTCGGCTCGAATAGGAACTGCCGGTTTCATCGAAGGAGGCGCCGCCTCCGGCACGGTGCCGTTCACCGTGAGAGCGGCAGTTTCGCTATCGATTGAGGAAATCCTCGGATCCGACCGGTTCACTCGCCTCGGTTACGAACTCGACGCCAGGACCACAACCGGTGATTCCGGAGCCGGCGTATTCAACACAGAAGACCGGCTCATCGGATTGGTTTTCGCAACCGGCATGGATGGCGCCGCAACGTGGGCTACCGCCAGCACGGAAATCGCCAGATTTCTCACACGAGCAACCTCGGACAGAAGTCAAATCCGCGCGATCGCGTGTGACCCGGCCCTCTCTCGACTCGAAGGACTATGAGGACTAACTCCCTGCAATCCGGTTCATCGCCTGTTCAGATGACTTCGGAACCGTGTAGAGGGATCCGTCTACCTCCCAGTCAGCAGCGAGCATGGTGCCGCCTGCTTGCTTGATGTCGGTGCCTGAGGAGAGTTGTTTCCCCATCGCCGTTGCAGTCTGGCGGATGCGACTCGCATCGAGCAGGTAGAGACCGCTCGAGGTGTCGGCCAGGATCTTGTAGTCCGTCGACGCCGCGACGGCAACGGCGGTAGCTGCCATCCCGATGACGATTTTGGTCGCCCAATCATCCCAGCCCAGCCATCCGGCGAGTAGAACCATACCGACAAACGTGGCTCCGCCGAATGGCAGCACGTGGCGGTGCCGCTTCCACATGTAGACGGCGTCGTTGACTTCGCTTCCTTCGCCCAACAATCTGATGACGGATCGAAACAGGACAGCCTTGCGCACCGGGCCACGTTACCGGGGAGCCAGGGCGCCACTGTCGGATAATGTGAGCATCCATGACCGATATTTCCACCGCAAAAGCGTGGCTGGCGGAGGCCCGCCACCCGGTCTCCTTCTCGGGTGCCGGCCTGTCTGCCGAGTCGGGCATCGCCACGTTCCGGGATCCGGACGGCGTCTGGGCCGAGATCGATCCAGAGCAAATGGCCTCACCTCATGGCTTTTCCTCCGATCCGGAACGGGTCGTGGCGTGGTACAACGCCAGGCGCCGGGCAAACGAAGGTGCCAAACCCAATCCGGCTCACCTTGCTCTTTCGTCGCAATCGCACATGATCCACATCACACAAAATGTCGACGGGCTTCTCGAAGCGGCCGGCGCAACCAACGTCCTCCACCTCCATGGGACGCTTACCAGGGACAGATGCCATGCCGGGTGCGGATACGCCGTTGCTGCGACAAAAACCGGGCTGTATCACTGTCCTGAGTGCGGCGGAGCCATGCGGCCGGATGTCGTCTGGTTCGGGGAAATGCTTGCCGGAAGTGTTGTAAGGGCCGCAGAAACGGCGGCGTACGGTGCCGACGTGATGCTCGTTGTCGGCACCAGTGCCGTCGTCTATCCGGCGGCCGGTCTCATCGAGATGGCGTATCGATCAGGAGCAAAGATCGTCGTCGTCAATCAGGAGCCACTCGACCTGGGGGTGGGCGTCGAGCTCATCGGAAACGCCGGCGACATCCTTCCGGATCTCTTCACCTAGCTGCGCGGAACTTCGTTCCAGGGCAGATCTTTGTCGACGCGGGGTTCGCCGGGTAGCCCGAGTACGCGCTCACCGAGAATGTTCTTCATGATCTGGGTCGTGCCTCCCTCGATTGAGTTGGCTCGCGACCGGAGAAACTTCTCACGGATGTCCTTCTCCTCACGCCTCTGTTCTGCGCTTGGAGCGCGGTATGAATAGTCGGTGAAGAGCATGGCGTCGGCCCCCAGTAGCTCCATCCCGAATTCGTAGATTCGTTTGTTGGCTTCCGCCCAGTGGAGTTTGCCAGTCGAACCCTCCGGGCCGGGGGTGCCCGCTTCCCGAGCCTGGCCAGCCCGAATTGTCGTCAGGCGCATCGCCTCGGCTTCGATCCACAATTTCATGAGCTCGTCACGCTTGCCAGGATCGTCGGGACGGCGCTCTTTCCAAACCTTCATGACGTCGCCGATAGAACCTGACTCACGAGGCGTCACGTTCCCACCGATAGCGACCCGCTCGTTCATCAACGTTGCGATTGCCACGCGCCAGCCGTCGCCGACCTCGCCGACCCTCATCGAATCCGGAATCCGGGCGTCGGTGAAGTAAACCTCATTGAACTCCGCTTCACCGGTGATCTGCCGAAGCGGTCGAACCTCGACGCCTGGTGATTCCATGTCGATCAGGAAATAGGTGAGTCCCTTGTGTTTTGGCACGTCCGGATCGGTCCTTGCCACGAGCATGCCCCATTTGGCCAGATGACCAAGCGTTGTCCACACCTTCTGGCCGTTGACGATCCATTCATCGCCGTCTCTGACCGCACGTGTAGCGAGGGCTGCAACGTCAGACCCTGCGCCGGGTTCACTGAACATCTGGCACCAGATTTCATCGACGACGAACATTGGGCGCAACATTTGCTTTTGCCCTTCGGTACCGAAGGTGTTGATGACAGGAGCGCCCATCCCGATGCCCAAAATGTTTATGAGTCGATTTCGCTGCGAGGCTCCGGCTTCGTCGAGCATGCTCGACACGAGGGTCTGGTGGGCCGGGCTCACGCCCAATCCACCGTTTCCTTCTGGAAACTGAACCCAGGCCAAACCGGCATCATATTGGGCACCCCAGAAGTCGCGATCTTCAGTGGTCTCGGGTGGATTGTCGGCGAGAAGTCGCTCGACAGCCTCTCGGACTCTCGTCTGCTCTTCGGGATCCTGGTCGGTTGTGTCGTTGTTGGTCACCGGGGGTGAGACTAACGATCCCTAGGGGGTAGTGACTTCAGGATCTGCCTCGGCGTCAGCAGCAGCCGGGTCATCGGCGGGTTCGATAGTCGGATACACCCACATGGACAGACCACCTGTCGTCTTGGCCGCCAACTCGGCTACCAGACACGGGTTCTCTGCCATCATCAGCCGTCCGTCTTCAATCGCGAGCATCTGGCCACCGACGCGGGCCACGACGCCTTCGATTCCGTAGGACTCGACGACGAGTAGTTCGTGAGGGAAACCCGACGTGCTGAGCTCACCGAGCAGGACGCTGGTGTTCTCCGACGGCACCACGCGGTTCGTCACGAGTTCGGGGGCCGTGCCGACTCGGAATCCGACCGGCAGCTGCTCGGTTGTCGCAAAGAGATTGAAATCCGCGTAGACGGCGTCGTTCCCCTGCGAGACCTTCATGTCGCCGAAGGCCACTTCGACCTCACGCTCGTCCATGCCGGCCGTGAGCGATTCAAACTTCTCGAATGGACACAAATCTCGATGTGCCGGTGTGGCCATGTCGTAAACGACGTCCCAGTCGTGTTGGACCTGGGCTGTGACCATTTCCTGGATGGCGTCGATCTGAACGGAGCGGTCGAAATACGCCTGAGGCACCGTGCCGCCTTCTCCACCTATGTCCGAAACGCCCGAATAGCCGGATGGGTACGTGGCGAGCGTGGTTGTGGGGATCATCGTTGAAGACGTCGGGTCCTCGGGGGGTGCGTCTTCAACAGTCTGTGTGGCAGGCAGCTCGGCAGCTACCGGTTCATCAGTCGGCTCTTCATCGCTCGCAGCGCCGGAGCATGCGGCGACGACGAGGGTGAGCGTTAGTAGTCCAGCGATTGCTCGCAGCCTCATAGCAAGGTCCTTCAGTACGTTCAAGTACCGATATCGGAACCCCAAACGGGGCGCTTGAGGAATGTTTCATGCGCCGGTCGTCTCTCGTTCGTCTATCGGTGAGCCGAGCGCTACCGTTGGGACCCATGACTGATATCTTTTATGAGCGACTGTCCTTTCTCGACTCCACCTACCTGGCCATGGAAGATCGCAATGCCCACTTTCATGTCGCGGGAGTGATGATCTTCGAAGGCGGGTCTCTCGTCGATGGCAAAAGCGTCAACGTCGGTTTGATACGCGACTTCATTGACTCGAAACTCCATCTCATACCGAGATACCGCGAGGTCATCATGACTGTCCCGTTTGACGGACATCCGGTATGGGTGGACGATGAGCACTTCGATATCAACTACCACGTGCGCCATACCAGCTTGCCTCATCCTGGCACCCATGAACAGCTCCAAGAAGTTGCCGCAAGGATCTTCTCACAGAAACTGGATCGATTTCGACCGCTGTGGGAGGTGTGGGTGGTCGAGGGGCTCGAAGACGATAAATTCGCCATCATTGCCAAGGTGCACCACTGCATGATCGACGGTATGGCCGGAGTCGACTTGCTCAAAGTACTCCTGAACTTTTGGCCCTCGACAGACATCGAGGATCCGCCGCCGTTCGAGCCTCGACCGGCGCCGACAAAAGCCGCCCTGCTCTCCGACGAGGTGAGTCGAAGAGTTCGTCAACCAATGGATCTGGTGAAGGGGGCTGCCGGTTTCCTGAGGGGTGGTGACGCCGGTGAGGCGCTTTCGCATCGCGCCCGCGCGATGTCCAAGGCGCTTGGTTCGGGCTGGCTGCAGAACGCCGACGAAACTCCCATCAACCCTCACATCGGCCCAAACCGGCGGTTTCACTGGACGACCACTCCGCTCGAGGATGTCAAGGATGTGAAGAACCGGCTCGGCGGCACGGTCAACGACGTCATTCTCGCCACGGTGGCAGGAGCCGTCAGAACGTTTCTGCAGCAACGGGGAACCGAAACCGACGACCTCGAGTTTCGCATCATGGCACCCGTGAGCGTGCGGAGCGAAGACGACACCTCGATGACCGGCAATAACGTGGCGATGTGGCTGTTGGATCTGCCGATCGACGTCGAAAAACCAGTCGATCGATTCAAGGCCGTCGGAGAGCGAACGGCGGAGCTCAAAGATACTGACCAGGCCCTGGGGGCTTCTCTCCTGGTGCAGGCTGGTTCCTGGACACCTACGACCATTCTCTCCCTCGCCGCCCGGCTGGCTGCCACGAACATCCGTCCGTTCAATATGACGGTCACAAACGTTCCTGGGCCGCAAATCCCGATCTACATGCTTGATGCCAAGCTCGAGGTTCACTACCCGATGGTGCCCCTCTGGTCGACCCACGGGCTCGGGGTTGCGTTGTTCAGTTACGAGGGACAACTGGCGTGGGGAATCGTCTCGGACGCGGATTCGGTTCCCGACGCTCCGGATTTCGTCGCTGCGATCGAATCTTCTTTCAAGAAGCTTCACACTGCTGCCAAGCGTCGAAAGAAGAAGGTCCTCGCCTCTTGAAAATCGCCGTCGTCGGTGCCGGCTCGTGGGGAACCACGATGGCATCGTTGATGGCCGAGGCAGACGAAACTGTCCTGTGGTCGCGTCGGGTTGACGTTGCCGAGGCCATCAACACGACCGATCGCAATCCGGACTACCTCGGCGACACGCCCCTCCACCCGGCACTCACCGCAACCACGGATCTCGAGTTCGCCCTGGCCGGTGCGGAAATCATTGTCATGGCCGTTCCTTCGCACGGCACGAGATCTGTCCTCGAAGCAGGCGTTGACTACATCTCCAATGACGCGCTCGTTGTGAGCCTTTCCAAGGGATTCGAACAATCAACCCGGCTCAGAATGACCGAGGTCGCTCTCGAAGTTCTCGACCATGATTCGAATCGACTCGGAGTACTCACCGGTCCCAACCTCGCCAAGGAGGTTCTCGGCGGCCAACCGACTGCCAGCGTTGCGGCATTTCCATCCATCGAATCTGCCGAGATACTCCAGGCTCACATCCCGACTCCCACGCTCCGCATCTACACCAGTACCGATGTCATCGGATGCGAAGCAGCTGGAGCTCTCAAGAACGTCATGGCAATCGGGACAGGGATGGCGCAAGGCCTCGGGTTCGGTGACAACACCCGAGCAGCGCTCATCACCCGTTCGCTCAACGAATTGAGCCGCATTGGACGCGCCATGGGCGGCGACGTCGCGACGTTCGCCGGTTTGGCCGGGATGGGCGACTTGATTGCGACGTGTTCGAGCCCACTGAGCCGCAATCGAATGGTGGGCGTCGCACTCGGCGAAGGTAGAACCCTCAAAGAGATCACGCGAGACATGAACATGGTCGCCGAGGGGGTCAAGACGACGGAGTCGGTACTGGCAATTGCGGCCGGTCACGGCCTGGATGTACCCATTGTCGAACAGGTCGGCAACGTGCTTTACGAGGGTCTGGCACCAATCGAAGCAATGCGAGCACTGTTGAGCCGACCAACCGGACGCGAGTTCGACCCGATCTAGCCCGTGATACGAACGATCGTCGACTGAGCAAACGGGTTTCCCATACGTTTGCCGAGGGAGTTATAGACCGAACGTGG
>JABDOU010000325.1 GCA_013043085.1 Acidimicrobiia bacterium | reverse complement strand
GAGATGGACGAACGGGCCGCCGGGTATGGGCGGACCCTCAAATACGGGGTGAGGAGCCACGTGATCGTCAGGGAAACCGAAGCAGAAGCCCGGGCGGCCGCCGAACGCCTCGTGTCCAGGCTCGACGATGACAAGGGTGAGGAGATCCGCCAGAAATCACTCGACACTGCCTCCGCAGGCGTAGGACGTCAATCTGAACTGCGGGCCGAAGCCGGAGACGATTGGTTTGTGGAAGAGAATCTCTGGACGGGAGTCGGCAGAGCCCGGTCCGGTGCAGGTGCCGCCATCGTCGGCGATCCCGACCAGGTCGTTGCGAAACTGAAGGCGTATCAGGACCAGGGGGTTGAGGCATTCATTCTCTCGGGCTATCCGCACATCGACGAATGCAACCTTTTCGCCGAATATGTATTACCCAACCTCGATCACGGCAAGCTCTTTGCCTAGGCCTCTTTGCCTAAGCGTCGTGGCTTGCAGTGACGATGTCGCGTATGTGGCTGATGACATGTGCGTCGTGAACGAGTTCTACGTGCTTGAGACCGCCGATGGTCATACCCATGGTCGGATTGAGATCGCCGGCGTTCGCGCTGGCTGAGCGCACGACCAGGTCTCCAAGCAGTTTCCCAATCGGGTGGCTCGGGTCTTTGGTGACGGAACCGGCTATGAAGTAGTGGTTGACGCCTTCCGGCAACGGTGGAGCTGTGCCACGAGGGAACAACGCATCGGGATCCGCAGGTCCCGGATCATATTCGCCGAACCGCATGGCCTTGACCCCAGCACTCCGTGTCTTCAAGAAGTCGGCGAGTGGCCGTGTTTCGCGGGCGAAGCCGAGCCCCCATGTCAGGGTGTTTACGAGTTTTTCGATCGGGGAACCTCGATGTGGCGCCCCAATCGTTATCACATCGACGTTTGCGTTCATCCAATCCCGGCTTTCACGCCGGGCAATGGTGCAAGCATTCCGAACGACGAGGCCACCCATCGAATGTCCAACGAGGGTGATTGACTGCGGCGGAACCGTCCGGGCCGACGCAAGGTCGGTGATGAGTGAGGCGAGGCGGGATCCGTTTGCAGCAATCGGCAAGCCGGTGTTGTAGCGAATTGAGACCGTTGTCAATCCCGGCACCTCTTCCAGATACTCGATGAGTCCAGGCCGGGTTTCGGTCGCGTGCCATATGCGTTCTGTTTCGAAGAGTCCATGCACGAGTACGACCAGGTGCTCACCAGACGGACGGGCTCCGGGATTATGGGGCGGGATGCCGGTGATCACGTCTCGAACGGTCATGGGGATCGCCAGGCCCACCTCATGGCGCCCGAGATCGTCGCCCCATAGGCCGTTCGCTACGGCCCGAATTTCATCGACTGTGTGTGACGGTGGCCTGAACTGGCCGGCGAGCCCATGGCCGGCGGCCGTCCCGCCCAATCGGATTGAGCCGTAGACCGCTCGCGCGATCCCGTTATGGATGAGACGTACCGGTCGCGCGACAGGCTCGAGCGCATCGAACCAGCGGCTGGAGATGGCGCGATGCATCCCCTCGACCGGCTCCAACAATCGTTGGGTGGCGAGTCCGATGGTCGTTGAGATGCTCATGGTGTCTCCAGGATGACCAACGAGCGGACGCTAGCCGGTGGCGACGGCCCGGTCGCCGGCTCTCAGCCAGCAGGCCGCCTGGTGCTCGACACCGCCGGGTGCGTCCATCAGTGAGGGAGGCTCCACGTCGCAAAGGTCTTTGCGGGCAATCGGGCATCGGGGATGGAAGTGACAACCCGATGGCGGATTTATCGGTGAGGGGATTTCTCCCTGGAGGATCGTGCGATTGCGAGGTCTGTCCGGGTCGGGGACAGGGATGGCGGACAACAACGCCTGTGTATATGGGTGAAGGGGGTTCCTGTACAGCGTGTCGCGGTCGGTCAACTCGACGATTCGACCCAGGTACATAACGGCGATCCGATCGGAAATGTGCTCGACGACCGCAAGATTGTGGGCTACGAACAGCAACGTGAGCGACAGCTCTTGTTGAATCTCTTTCAGGAGGTTCAAGACCTGGGCTTGTACAGAAACATCGAGAGCCGATACTGGCTCGTCTGCGACAACCAGGTCGGGTTTGAGGATCAGGGCACGGGCAATGCCGATGCGCTGGCGCTGGCCACCGGAGAACTCATGGGGGTATCGGCCTACGTGAGCTTCCTTCAATCCAACGAGCTCGAGCATCTCGACAACTCGCTGGTGGCGTTCGTCCTTGTCGCTGACACCGTGCAGTTTGAGCCCTTCGGCGATGGTATCTCCTACCTGACCCCGGGGATCGAGCGATCCATACGGATCCTGAAAGATGATCTGAACGCGGCGGCGGAATGGTCGAAGGTCCTTTCCGTGGATGTGTGTGACGTCTTGACCGTCGAAGCGAATCGTCCCACTCGTCGGTTCCAACAGCCGGACGAGCATGCGGCCGAGGGTGGTCTTCCCACACCCGGACTCGCCGACCAGACCGATTGTCTCGCCGTGCCTGATGTCGAGGTCGACGTCGGCCACGGCTTCAACCTTGCCGATCTGGCGCTGCAAAAGGCCTCCCTTCACGGGGAACTCCTTGACCAGGTTCCGCACCTCGACGAGATTCCCGGCCATCACTCGTGTTCCTGGTAGAGCCAGCAGCGAACCTTGTGGCCGGGCTTGGTCTCGATGAGATCTGGCTTGATCTGGGTGCAGATCTCGAGGTCATGTTCGACGCGGCTCACACAACGTGACGCAAACCGGCAGCCCGGTTCCTGATCTATGAGAGACGGAACGACCCCCGGGATGGTGTCCAACCGCTCCTTGAGCTCACCCAGAATCGGGATCGAACCTATGAGCCCGCGCGTGTAGGGGTGTTGGGGGTTCTTGAAGAGTGTTCGCACATCGGTCTCCTCGACGATCTCACCTGCGTACATGACCGCGACGCGATCGGCCAGCTCGGCGACCACGCCGAGATCGTGGGTGATGAGGATCACGGCGGTCCCGGTCGATTCCTGCAAACCCCGGATGAGATCAAGGATCTGAGCCTGAATCGTCACATCCAGAGCCGTGGTTGGCTCGTCAGCAATGAGCAATTCGGGCTCACACGCCAGCGCCATGGCGATCATGATTCTCTGCGCCATACCGCCGGACAGCTCGTGCGGATAGGCCCTGGCGCGGGATTTTGGGTCGGGGATGCCGACTCTGGCCAGCATCTCGATGACCTTTTCCTCTTCAACCTCCTCGGTCCATTCCCGGTGAAGCTCGAACACCTCTTTTATCTGCGCACCCGCCCGGTAGACCGGATTCAAAGCACTGGTCGGCTGCTGGAAGATCATCGAAACCCGATCCCCACGAAGCTCGCGCAGATCGTCCCGGTCGAGTTTGGTGATGTCCTGACCGTCGAAGAGGATCTCTCCCGCGACGACCTTGCCGGGATGTGAAACCAGACCCATTATTGAGAACGACGTGACCGACTTTCCACAGCCGGACTCGCCAACGATCCCCAGCACCTCGCCCCGGTTGACGTGAAAGTCGACTCCGTCGACCGCTTTGACGATTCCATCTCGAGTGTCAAAGTGCGTTTCCAATCCACGGACTTCTAGCAGCGGCCGTCCGCCCGCTCCGGATTGAACGTCACCGGGCCGGGGGGTTGTCACGCTCATTGCCTGCTCCTCATCGATTGAGAGTTGGATCGAGCGCATCGCGCATTCCGTCGCCCATGAGGTTGAAGCCGAGAACCGTCAACATGATGGCTATCCCGGGGAAGAACACGAGGTGAGGCGAAGTAAACACCTGGTTACGTTCGCGAGCGAGCATCGAACCCCACTCGGCGGCAGGCGGCTGGGCGCCGAGCCCGAGGAAGGACAGCCCGGCTGCCTCCAGGATGGCGGTAGCCACTCCCAGCGTCGCCAACACCACCAGCGGTGTCAGTGAGTTTGGGATGATCCGCTTCAACAGAATCGATCGAGTTGACGAACCGAGAGCTCGCGATGCTGTGACATAGTCGTTCTCCTTGATTGCCAGGACCTGCGCTCGCATGACGCGCGCGTACCCGGGGAGGGTCACGATGGCGATGGCCAGGAGTGCATTTCTCAACCCGGGACCAAGGACGGCAACAATCGCGATTGCCAGCAGCAGCGAAGGGAAACCGAGGATAACGTCCATGATCCGCATCAAGATGTTGTCGAGCCAACCGCCGGCGTACCCGGATATTGCTCCAATCGTGGATCCCACCACCAGGGCGAGCGTGACCGTGAAGAAGCCGAGTGTGAGGCTTACCCGCGAACCGTACACGATTCGGGAAAACACATCGCGCACGTTCCCGTCCAATCCCATGATGTGCTGTGGTGTCTCTTCTGGACAACCAAGGAGGTGGATACATGGCGGGTCGCGACGGGTCACGTCCTCGACTCCGATCAGGATTTCGTTTGGTTCGTACGGAGCAATGATGGGAGCAAAGAGCGCGACGAGGATCAGCCCCACGACGATGAAGAGACCCGTCATGCCCGAGCGTCTGCCCCGGAACCGACGCAACGCGAGGCGCCACTGACCCGTTGGCTTCTCGAACAGCCGGGTTATGTCTCCTGCCTCGTTCTCGAGCAGTTCGATTGCCTTTTTACGTGATACGGTCATTCGAGTCTGATCCTCGGGTCGAGATATGCGTACGAAAGGTCAACGAGGAGATTGACGACTACATAGATGCCGGCGATCACCACCGTGAAACCCTGGACTACGGCGTAATCGCGGGCGGTGATCGCCTCGAAGAGGGAACGACCGACGCCTGCGAGGTTGAAGACCGTTTCCGTGAGGATGGCGCCGCCCAACAGTGCGCCGAGCTGCAGGCCGATGATCGTGACCACCGCCAACATCGAGTTGCGGAGGGCGTGTCCTCGCACGACGGTTCCTTCGGTTGCACCTTTTGCCCTGGCCGTTCTGATGTAGTCCTTGCCCATGACTTCAAGCAGCGACGATCTGGTGATCCGGGCGATGATCGAAAGAGGTATCGTCGCCAGCGCGACGGCCGGCAGGATCATGTGCTTGACCGCATCCCAGAAGACCTCCCATTGTCCAGTTATGAGGGAGTTGAGGATGAAGTGATTGCCGAGGTATTCGTTGAACTTGGCCCACGTGCTTCCCTGGGTCAGCTCCCAGCCCCATACGTCGTAGTACGCCATCGGAAACACGCCGGGGCTCAGGCGGCCCGAAGGCGGTAAGACAAAAGGTGTATCGCGCAGAACTAGCGCGAAAAGATACGCCAGCATCAAACCGAGCCAGAAGACCGGCATGGAAACGCCCACGTTTGCGAACGCCATGGTGGCGGTGTCAACGATCGAGTTGTGGCGCCGTGCTGCCACGATGCCAAGCGGAACGCCGACGAGCACGGCGATGAACAGCGCCGAGAGCGCCAGCTCGGTGGTGAGGGGGAGGCGCTCGATGAGCATTTGGGTGACGGGGCGGGAAAAGCTGATCGAGTCGCCGAGGTTGAAGGTGAACACGTTCTTGATGTACACAGCCAATTGAACGGGCAACGACTCGTTGAGCCCATTTGCCTCATTGAAGCGTTCGCATGCCGCCTCCGTCGCTTGCTCGCCGAGGATGGCCGTACATGGCTCGCCGGGGATTGCCCGGACGAGGAGGAACACCACGATCACGATCCCGATGAGCACGGGAATGGCGAGCAGAGTTCGCCGTGTGATGTAGCTGATCATGTCGAGCCTTCAGATATGAGAAAGGGGAGACGCTGTGCGTCTCCCCTTTCTACTAGCTCGTTGCTGTGAATCAACCTGCGTTGATCAGGCCTCCGAAGATGTAGTCGTAATACACCCACGACCCGGTGGAGCCGGTGTGGAGCGGACTCGATGCATCGAGACCCGCCGTGTACGAAACCACGACGTCGTTGGCGTCGAAGGTCGAACCGTCGTGGAACGTCACGCCCTCACGAAGGGAGCACGTCCACACGGTCAGATCGTCATTCGGCGCACACTCGGTCGCCAATCCTGGCACGACCTCACCGTCGATGGTGTAGCGGTACAGAGCTTCGATGATCTGTCCGCAAACCCGCAGTGATTCACCGTCTGTCTCATCTGCGCAATACAGCGATCCCGGTTCGGCGTTCTGGAAGAACACCAGCGTGTCGCTGCCGTTATCCCAGAGGTTGAACTGGATATGTCCCCAGGGGGGCGCATGGGCACCCTCTATTCCGGCACGGGCTGCAACAAACGCGCCCGAGTGGGAAACAGGAACCATCGGCACATGCTCTCTGATTGCATTGTTCGCCGCCTCGTAGAGCGGAGCAGCCTCGTCCGGATCGGCGATCGACGCAGCCTGTTCGAGTGGCCCGGCGATGTCGTCAAATGGTTCACCGAACTGCGTGATGGTCTTGCCGAAGTGGCCATCCAGGAAGTTGGTCACGTGCGGGTAGTCACCCGTCCAGCCCAACAGGTGGATGCCGTCGTACAGGCCCTGGTTCGATTCGTCGATGAATTGGCTGGATTCCACCTCTTCGATCGTGGCATTGATGTTCAGGTTGGCGCTGAGCTGAGCCTGAATGTCAGCTGCGACATCAGCCGGAGTCGGCAGATATCCACGGTCCACCTGACGGTAACGGATGACCGTGTCGAAGCCATCGGCCAAACCTGCCTCTTCCATCAATGCCCTGGCGGCATCGAGGTCGAAGTCGTACCACGGCTCACCGTTGCAGGCGTTTGTCAACGTGCACGGGGTGAAGAAATCCGCTGTCTCGGATCCGGGCGGGTAGAACGTGTCAACGATCCGCTGACGATCGATACCCTGGGCCACGGCCTGGCGCACGCGCTCGTCATCGAAGGGTGGATGCGTCACAGTGAGACCCATGTAGAAGATGTTCGGCTCTGGCTTCGCGATCAACT
>JABDOU010000311.1 GCA_013043085.1 Acidimicrobiia bacterium | reverse complement strand
CCGCTCCCAGAACCAGGACGGCCGTCACGTCGATCGCGCCCGCCCGAGACAAGGCAGCGAACCAGCTGGCGACGTACAGGCTCAACACTGCTCCCGTGAGTAGGACCCATCCGATCTGAGCGCCCGTCAGGCTGCCCATAGCAACAAAGGAACCGGACAAGACGGCGTAGGTGATCAACACAATCGAACCAAGTCCCATACGGGCAACTCCGAGCGTGGCGGATGTGGTCTGAGGCAAGATCTTCTTTGCAATGATTACTTCGACCGACCACATGAGCGTTGCGGCAAGAATCATCAGTTCTCCGTTACCGAGCACGACACCACCGAAGCCGCCGGCCAGGAGCGCCTGACCGAGGACCAAAGCACCGATCGCGGCAATGTGAATCGGGCGAAGCTTCTCTCGTAGGAGCACGACGGCCATGAGCGCCACCCACACGACGAGGGTCTTGTGGATAAAGGCTGCGTTAACCGACTCGGCTTGGGAGAGGCCTTCGAAGAACAGTAGAAACGGGACGCTCCCACCAACAAGGCCGATGGCTGCCAACCCGAACCAACCGCTCATACTGTGGGGAGCCTTGAAGCCCTCCGGCGATCGGCGCCTGGTCAATACTGCGAGGGCTCCCGTGAGAATGAGAGCTGCGACCACGTTCTTCACGGTCGTGTACGAAGCAGCGCCACCCACCTCGGCCCAGGCCCGAACACCGTAGCCGTTGATCGATATCGCGATCCCGCTCACCACTGCAGTTGCGAGGGCCAACTGCAGCCCCTGACGGCGCTTCTGCGGGGACGGTGGCATACGCGTCTTCCTTCCGGTTGGTTGCTGTATTGCCAGTTTGGCCGACTCCTCGGCAACGGCGAACCGGGCGTAGGGCACAACGAGGCTCGACCTCTGGCCCTAGCTCAGGGACCGTTCCCGCACCTACATTCAAGACTGTTGACTGAGAGCGAATCGTGGCCCACATCATCGACATAGACGGCCTTGATGGCCTGATTGCGTCGCTCAAGGCCGAGTTTGACGTGATCGGGCCCATCGTCCGCGACGGCCTCATCCGCTATGGCCCAATCGGATCGGTTGCAGACCTACCGCGCGGATGGACCGACGTGCAAGAGGGCGGCTCCTACCGCCTGGAACCCGGCAACACCGAAGCCCTCTTTGGATTCGTGCTTGGCCCCGACTCGGGCAAGACGAATCTCTTTCCACCACGGGCACCCATGTGGACGTATCGAGAAGGAAGCTTTTCAGCCACTCCGGATAGCACCCGACCAATGGCAATCATCGGACTGCGGGCGTGTGACCTGGCTGCGATCGCCATCCAGGACGAGGTCCTTCTCAACGGCCCGTACGTCGACAGTCATTATGCCGCACGGCGGTCCCAGCTTTTCATCGTGGCCGTGAACTGCACCACGTTTGCGACAAATTGTTTCTGCACATCCATGAACACCGGCCCGAGATTGGAAAGCGGATTCGATCTGGGCCTGACCGAGGTCCTGGATGATCATCATTTCGTGGTGCACGTCGGGTCCGAAGCGGGGGCCAGTTTTCTCGCGGGTCTCGATCAACGCCAGGCCACATCGGACGAACTGGCCGAAGCCGATCAGCTGATCGATATCACAGCGAACTCGATAACCAAACGGCTGGACACCACCGACATCGCCCAATTCCTGGCCGACAATCTCGAAAGCCCCAGGTGGTCCGCTATTGCCGAACGATGCCTGGCCTGCACCAACTGCACAGCTGCTTGTCCCACGTGCTTCTGTACGTCGCCGGTCGACACTACGGACTTTGACGGATCTGCTGCTCGCGAGCGAGTTTGGGACTCGTGTTTCTCGCTCGACTACTCATACATGGGTGGCGACCCTGTGCGCTCGAGCGGTTCCAGTCGCTACCGACAATGGATGACGCACAAACTCGGCACATGGATCGAACAGTTCGGGACGAGCGGCTGCGTTGGGTGTGGCCGTTGTATCACGTGGTGCCCGGTCGGCATCGACATCACAGAGGAAATGGCCGCGATGCGCGCCGAAGTTCTAGCCAAGGAGGCAAGATGAGCACTCCCGGTTCTCTCGTCGATCAGTTGGCCGCCACCGACTTTTTCAGCGGCATGGCCGAGAACGAGTTGGAGCTTCTGGCCCGTCACGCCCAGGCCACGGAACACGACGCCGGGGTTCTGATACTCCAACGAGGCCGCCCTGCATCGGGCTTCTATCTCATAACGGAAGGACGGGTCGCGCTGCAGCTGCAGACCTCACGCGGGGCGCTCGTCGTTCAGACCCTCGGACGAGGCGATGTCCTCGGTTTGTCATGGCTCATCGCCCCCCGAGTCTGGCAGTTTTCTGCCAAAGCCCTTACCCCGATCTCCTCAATTCATTTCGAAACCGACGCGCTACTCGAGGCTGCGGAGCAAGACGTCGCGATCCATGACGATCTGGTGAGCCGATTCTTGGGACTCATGGCCAAAAGGCTCCACTCCACCCGACTGCAGCTTCTCGACCTCTATCAACCTGCGGTGTACCAGGGAACCGACGAATGGATACGTTGAACGCAGGCTCGGTTTCGGCGATGCTCCCGTCAGCGTTCCCGATCGTTGACAAGGACTGGGAGCTGGCTGATACCTACACGCTCCATTTCGCAACCGATGGAGCCTTCGACTTCGATCCGGGCCAGATGGTGATGATCTCTCAGCCGGGCGTGGGTGAGGTGCCGATTTCCATCTCGTCCAATCCGGATGTTCACGACCGCATGTCGCTGACCATCCGTGGAAGCGGGAGCGTGACACGAGCTCTCGGTCGACTCGATTACGGAGATGTCGTCGGAATCCGCGGCCCCTATGGAACGCCCTGGCCGCTCGATACTGCCATCGACCAGGATCTGATGATCATCGCCGGCGGCATCGGGCTTGCCCCGCTGCGATCGCTGATCTATCGAGCCCTGGCCCGCCGCTCAGACTTTCGCAATCTGACTCTCCTCTACGGTTCTCGAGATCCGCAATCGCTCCTCTTTGAGCGCGAGCTGCACGAATGGAGAGGGAGGTTCGACATGGAAGTGGAGATCACGGTTGATCGATCCAGCCCCGAATGGATGGGAGAAGTAGGGCTGGTCACAAGCCTCGTGGATCGGGCCAGGTTCAGTGAGGCCGATGCCGTCGCCATGGTATGCGGACCCGAGATCATGATGCATTTCGTCGGCATCGCTCTGACCGACAAGGGAATGCATCCGGACAACATCTTCTTCAGCATGGAACGCAATATGAAGTGCGGTATAGGGCTGTGCGGTCACTGCCAGCTGGGAGCCGAGTTTCTGTGCAAGGACGGTCCCGTGTTTTCGCTGTCGAGGATCGAACCACTTATGAAGGTGGAGGAGTTATGAAACCCAGACTTGCTGTACTCAAGTTCGCCAGTTGCGACGGCTGCCAGCTGAGCCTGCTCGACGCCGAGGACGAATTACTTGCCATTGCCGGCGCAGTCGACATCGCCTACTTCCCGGAAGCATCCCGTGAATACCTCGACGGACCGTATGACGTCACCCTGATCGAGGGATCGGTGACGACAGAACACGACCGGAATCGCCTCCGACAAATTCGCCAGGACACCGCCATGCTGGTGAGTATCGGGGCGTGTGCGACCGCGGGTGGCGTGCAGGCACTGAAGAACTTCGGCAACGTAGATGATTTCGTGAGCCTCGTGTATGCAACGCCCGATTACATCTCAACCCTCAGCACCTCAACGCCTATCAGCGACCACGTGCGAGTCGACTTCGAGCTCCGTGGCTGCCCGATCAACAAACATCAACTGGTCGAACTCATCGCCGCCCTTCTCGTCGGCCGGAAGCCAAACATCCCGACGTATTCGGTATGTGTCGAATGCAAGGCGCGGGGGAATCCGTGCGTCATGGTGGCACACGGGACGCCATGCCTCGGTCCCATTACCCAGGCCGGCTGCGGGGCGATCTGTCCCGCCTACAACCGGGGTTGCTACGGATGCTTCGGACCGAGCGAGTCTCCCAACACCGATTCGCTCGAATCCTGGTGGCAGAGCCTGGGGGTTGGCGACGACGAATGGATCAGAACCCTGCGCACATTCAACGCCGGCGCTCCCCCCTTCGTTGAGGCCGGGGCCAAAACAGAGGCACGGCGATGAAGCGAACGATCAACGTCGACTATCTGGCCCGGGTCGAAGGCGAGGGGGCCATGTACCTCGAGATCGAGGGCGATCAGGTCAAGGATCTTCAGTTCAGCATCTTCGAGCCACCTCGTTTCTTTGAGGCCTTCATGCGTGGGCGTCACTTCACAGAGGCACCCGACCTCACAGCCCGCATCTGTGGAATCTGTCCGATCGCCTATCAGATGTCATCGGTCGCAGCGATGGAGAACGCAGTCGGAGCAACGGTCGATGGGCAACTCCAGGAGCTGCGTCGTCTTATCTACTGCGGCGAGTGGATTGAGTCGCATGTCCTCCACGTCTACATGCTCCACTCCCCCGACTTCCTTGGATACCAATCGGCAATTCATATGGCAGCCGACTACCCCGAGATCGTAGAACGGGGTTTGCGCATGAAAAAGATCGGAAACGGCATCGTTACGCTGCTGGGCGGCCGTGAGATCCACCCGATCAACGTCAAGGTCGGTGGCTTCTACCGGACTCCGACGAACGCTGAAGTCGACGCCATGATCCCGGATCTCGAGTGGGCCTATGAAGCAGCCATTGAGACCGCCCGGTGGGTGGGTCGATTTGACTTCCCCGAGTTC
Source organism: Acidimicrobiia bacterium (assembly GCA_013043085.1). Taxonomy (GTDB): domain Bacteria; phylum Actinomycetota; class Acidimicrobiia; order Spongiisociales; family SHLN01; genus JABDOU01. Next base: position 3,553 of record JABDOU010000311.1, on the reverse strand, counting down.
GACCGCCCCTACGAGTTTGTATCAACCGCCCACCCAACCGATTACCCGTTCATGGGAGATCGGGTCGTTTCGGATCGCGGCATCGACATCCCGGTGCACGAGTGGAACGACGTATTCGAGGAATTACATGTCGAGCGATCCAATGCTCTTCACGCCCGCATCAAGGCCAGGGGTGCGTACCACGTTGGACCCATGGCCCGTTACTCGCTCAACTTCGACAAGCTGCCGGATGACCTCCAAGCCCTTGGCGCCGAACTCGGTATCGCCAACGAATGTCGCAACCCGTACAAGTCGATCATCGTGCGTTCCATCGAGGTGGCCCTCGCCTATCTACTGGCGCTCGAGATCATCGATCGCTACGAGCCCCCGACTTCGCCGGCGGTGCCGATAGAGGCAATGGCCGCCGAGGGGCATGGGGTATCCGAGGCGCCGCGCGGCTTGCTCTATCACCGGTACGTCGTCGACGCCGAGGGCATGATCACCGACGCCCAGATCACGCCTCCCACGTCGCAAAATCAACTTTCCATTGAGGAAGACCTCATGGCCTATGTTCCGGGGCGCACCCACCTCGACGACGAAACCCTGCAATGGCAGCTGGAGCAGGCGATCCGGGCCTACGACCCGTGCATCTCGTGCGCCACCCACTTTCTCGACCTCACGGTCAAGCGATCCTGATGCTGGTTATCGGAATAGGCAACGAGTTCCGCAGCGACGATGCCGCCGGTATCGAAGCTGCACGGCGGATCCAGGAGCGGGTACCTGGCATTCGGGTCTGGTGGGGCGAACCGATGGACCTGCTCGAACTCCTGGGCTCGGACGCCGAGACGATCGTGATCGACGCCGTCGTCGGTGGCGGTGAACCAGGCACCATCCACCGGATTGATGTCGACAACAACCCTTTCCCGGCATACCTCCGCGCGTCAAGCCACAACCTCGATATCGCTGACGTCATCGAACTTGCCCGCGCGCTGGGTAGGTTGCCCGGTGGTCTCAGGGTGTACGGAATCGAGGCAGGAACAGTCGCGGCAGGGACAGAAATGACTCGCGCAGTTTCTGAGGCAATTGAAACCGTGGTCGCCGAGGTTTGCCGTGCATGAGGCGTCGGCCCTCCGCGCGCTGGTTGCCAAGGTGATCGAGAGCGCCGCCGGTGCCAGGGTGACCAGCATCCATGTAGCTGTTGGAACCGGATCCCACCTCTCCACCGAACAGATCGCCAGGGCGTTACCAATCTTCGCGCACGGATCGGTTGCCGAACACGCACGGGTCTTCTTCGAAGCCGCTCGGATCGATGACGATCCCGCGGACGTTCGCCTAGTTTCGATTGAGGTGGAATGATGTGCATCGGTGTCCCTGGACAGATCGTGTCCATCTCCGAGGCACACGCCATCGTGGACTTCAACGGCACATCTCGCAACGTCAGCCTCCTCACCCTCCCCGAAGCGCTGGCCGGTGATTGGATCATCGCCCACTCCGGGTTCGCTGTGAAACGAATCAGTCCCGAGGAAGCCACCGAAAGTATCAAATACCTGGTCGACGCGCTCGACGGTCCGGACGTAGGCTCAAACACGGAAGGGAGCATCGTATGAGCTTTTTCGCTGAAGTCGACAAGATCACATTCGAAGGACTGGACTCGACCAACCCTCTCGCCTACAAGGTCTACGACCCGGATCGGATGGTGCTCGGCAAGAGGATGGAAGAACACCTCCGGATCGCCGTTTGCTACTGGCATTCCTTCAACTGGGCCGGCAGTGACGTCTTCGGGGCCGGGACGTTCGATCGACCGTGGCTCGAGGACCCCACGAGCGTCGAGGCGGCCAAGAGCAAAGCCAATGCCGCGTTTGAATTTGTAGAGAAGCTCGGCGTTCCCTATTTCTGTTTTCACGATGTTGACATGGCACCCGCCGGAAAGACGTTCGCCGAGTCTGCTCGCAATCTTGACGAGATGGTTGACTATGCCGCCGAACACATGGAACGAACCGGCATCAAACTGCTGTGGGGAACGGCCAACTTGTTCTCGCACCCCCGGTATGCGGCAGGCGCTTCGACCAACCCGGATCCTGATGTGTTCGCATACGCCGCCGCCCAGATCAAGCAGGCCATCGACGCCACGCACCGATTGGGGGGAGAGAATTACGTTCTCTGGGGAGGGCGAGAGGGTTACGAAACCCTTCTCAACACCGACCTCAAACAGGAAGAACGCCAGTTCGCCCGCTTTCTCACGATGGTGGCCGAGTACAAACATTCGATCGGCTTCGATGGCACGCTTCTCATCGAGCCAAAACCCCAGGAACCGACCAAGCACCAATACGACTACGACAGTGCAACGGTGTTGGGTTTTCTGGAGCGTCACGGCCTCGCAGACGAGTATCGCGTGAACATCGAGGCCAACCATGCCACGCTGGCCGGACACAGCTTCCACCACGAGATTGCGGTGGCCATAGCAGGCGGCATCTTTGGCAGCATCGACGCCAACCGGGGCGATTATCAAAACGGTTGGGACACCGATCAGTTTCCGAACTCGGTGGACGAGTTATCGCTCGCCCTCTACGAGATCGTGAAGGCGGGCGGTTTCGACACCGGCGGATTCAACTTCGACACCAAGCTGCGCCGGCAGAGCATGGCTCGCGACGACTTGTTTCACGCTCACATCGGCGGCATAGATACCCTGGCGCGCGCCCTGTTGGTTGCCGAAACGATGATCACCGATGGCACACTCGCCGAGCTGGTGACCGACCGGTACGCCGGCTGGGACGGCCCGCTCGGCCAGGACATCATGGCAGGAGCCGGTCTCGTCGATATCGCCTCCAAGGTGGAATCCGGCGCCATCAACCCCGACCCGGTTTCAGGCCGCCAGGAGAAGCTCGAGAATCTCGTCAACCGGGCGATTTGGACCACCGGCTAACTGATGTCCTATGTCATCGGGATCGATACCTCGACGACCGCAACCAAAGCCATACTCGTCGACGAATCCGGCCGGGTGGTAGCCATCGGGGTTGCCGAATATGACGCTCAGACTCCCCGACCATTGTGGAGCGAGCAGGATCCGGGAGTGTGGTGGTCGGCAACCATCGACGCCGTGCACAGGGCCATTTCGGACGTCGATGCAGCTGAAGTGGTTGCGGTTGGCCTCACCGGACAAATGCATGGGCTCGTCATGTTGGATCACAACGACGACATCGTGCGCCCGGCCATCCTCTGGAACGATCAGCGTACGGCTGCCGAATGCAATGAGATGCGCGAGCGGGTCGGGCGAAGGCGCCTGATCCAGATAACAGGCAACGACGCCCTGACCGGCTTCACAGCACCGAAGCTGCTGTGGGTGAGAAACAACGAACCTGATGCCTACCGACGTGCCACCAGCATCCTGTTGCCGAAGGACTACGTGCGGTTGAAGCTGACAGGTCTTCACGCGACTGATCGAGCCGGCGGCGGAGGCACCCAGCTCTTTGACCTCGCCGCCCGCACATGGTCTGAGGAGCTACTTGCCGATCTCGACATCGACCCGCAGCTCCTGCCACCGACGTTCGAGGGCACTTCGATAACAGGTCGCGTC
>JABDOU010000314.1 GCA_013043085.1 Acidimicrobiia bacterium | reverse complement strand
GGATCTCGACGCCCTGCCGCAGGATTACCAGAGCCACCAGCACCGTGGCGATCGCGAGGAGACCCTGGTTTTCGAGCTCTCCCGGGTTTGTGACCTGCGTGTACGCCACAAGCACAATGAGGGCGATCATCGCTGAATAGGGAGCGAGAATTGCCCACAGCGGTTGACCGCGATCGGCGTACTCTCGTGGCTTGGGCGAGTTTCGGAGGAGAAGACCGGCAGCCGTGAATCCGGCAGCTGCCATGATGTACAAGCCGTAGGCAGGACTCGCCTGTTCGAATGTTTGTCCGACTCCGTTGACGAAAAAGGTGATATCAGCCGCCGCTTGAACAGCAAGAGCAAAACCGAACGTGAGAAGTCGGGGGTCAAACCGATAGGAACTACGGCGTACCGCCACCCACAGCAACATGACGAGCATCACGATGTCAAGAATTGGATAGATCGATGCGATGAGCCTTTCCCAGAACGGGGCGCCTTCCAGCTGCTGGAGGAGCTCGGCCAGAAACAACGTCCATAAGACGGCCGCGAGAGAGACTGCTCCGATCAAACCATCGAGAAACACCCGCGATCTCTGGGCGGTATTGCTCGCGAGATGAGGAAGCGTTGCGAAGCCAGACAGAATCATCAGGTAGCCCAGCACGAATATGAGGTCTGTAGGACCAAATGCCGGGGCCGAACCGTTCATGATTCCCAGTGTCGCGACAACAAGGACTCCGGCCGCCGCAACCAGAAAGCCACCGCCCACCAGCCTCCAGGAGACGCGCTCACGTCCTCGGAACGCAGAGGCATTGCGAACAATGAGCCACCCGGCCATGGCCTGGCCAACCATCACCCCGAAGGGCCCGAGGATGTCAGCGACTGCGTCCTGGGCCACCGAGGAAAGAAGCGCAACCGCGACCAGCACCAGAACCGGCGCCCACGGGTGCGCGCCCAACCCATCGATGCGTTGCGGACCCCCTGGAGAGTCAGAATCGGTCTCCATCCATTCTGTATCGGCTGGAAGACATTGCCGGTAAAGCAATACGGCAGATCCTCGCCTTCAGAACCGACGTTTGGATTGGGCTTTCTCGGTCGCTTTGGCTCTTTCAGGCCGCAAGTCAATCGTTATGCCGTCTCCACCTGAACGGACGACCGGAAGATGCCGGGCGATGGCTTCGATCAAACTCCGGACCTGGTCTTCGTCGTGGTAGTTGGTGTTCGTGAAGCGGATGCCGGCCTCACCCAATTGCACTGCCGGAAATGCGGCGATGTTCACAAAGAAGCCTTCGTCCATGAGCAATTGGGTCAACGCGACAGCAGACCGAAATCCGCCGACTTTGACGAACCAGATCGGCGTCCGATCCAGAGCCGGGGTGGGAAGTCCGTGTTCGACGAGAAGTGCCGCCGTGAAGTCGATCTGGCGCATCAACTGGCTTTGCCGCTCCTCGTGTTCATCACTCAGGTGAATGTCGGCGGCGGCAATGGCTGCTCCCAGTTCGGCGGGATGGATAGGTCCCGAAAATGTCATGGTCCCGCCGCAGACCTTCACCCGGTGGGCGGTGGGAGCGTTCGGAAAAATCAGCGCCGCTCCCCCGCTACCGAACGACTTGGCGAGCGAAACGGCGACAACCATCCGATCATGTAGCGGAACTCGATCGAGTACGAATCCGCGTCCGTGTTCACCCGCCCAACCAACCCCGTGAGCATCGTCGTAATAGACGTAGAGGTTGGGATATTCGTCCATCAGGACTGCCACTTCGTGTACGGGAGCGACATCGCCCCACATCGAATAGACGCCGTCAGCCAGATACCAGATCTCTTCGAAGTTCGGTGTGTGCTCTCCGACTGCCTTTGCAAGGGCTTTGACATCGTTGTGCGGCACGATATGCACGGGAATACCATCGCTTTGAAGCAGCTGGACAGCCATGTGTACCGAGGCATGAGCCTGAGCATCGACGATCACGGCATCGTCGACCCCGACCAGAACGGGCAAAGCCGAAAGATGAGCCAGCGTCGTTGTGGTCGGCATCACCACGTGTGCGTCGAATATCCTCTCGAGCCTCTCCTGCAATTGATCGTAGAGATCGACAGACGTGTACACGGTTGACGAGCTGAACACAGGACCGAATCGTTCGACCGCTTCGATAGCACCGCGCTTCAGCCGTTCATCGACGTTCAAGCCCAGATAGGCACAGGATCCAAAGTTGATAATCGGGTTGGTTCCCACCGTCACCTCGTCGCCGACAAGAATGTCATCAGCAACCGTTACACGACATACACCGGCTTCGACGGCTCCCCCGATATGTCGTTCCGTCATTCGGAAGAATGTCTCCCGACGAGCGGCTTTCTTGCTTCGCATAGTTGACCCCTTTGCGATTTGTCTTCCCCTCGATGGACCATGAGCACCTGAATCAGATGCACCAAACTCGAAACCGCATCACCACGACGCGCTCGACCCAAAAATCATCTGCAGGGACCCCCCTCAGAACCATCACGAGCGAGTTTACAGCCAGGACGACCGCGTACGAGATAGCGGCTATGTGATTGAACTATGGGTCCACCGGCTCACGACCACGCCGGGCGTTCGTGGATACGTTGATACTCAAGCTACGAAGGAACCGAATTTGAAACGCACGACCGTTTTGTCGCTTGTTCTGGCACTACTGCTTTCCGCATTGCCAGGCGCTGCGCTTGCTGACAGCTCGGGATCCGCCCGGCATGATTTGAACTCCTTGTCGACGGACCTGGGTGTCCTGCTCACGTCGCCTGACAAAGAGGTGGCAGAGAAAACCGAGAAGGCGCTGGACAAGCTCGCAGACGCCACGAAGGACAAGTACTGGGC
>JABDOU010000313.1 GCA_013043085.1 Acidimicrobiia bacterium | reverse complement strand
ACGTGGCGATGATCGGACCGCTCATCGACCTGCTGTTGCCCTACCTGCAATTCGAAGGGGGCGTGTTGGCTCGAGCGTTGCACTTCTCATTCGGACTTTGGGCAATAGGCATAGGCATTGGTTGTCTCATGCACGCCCGGCTCGGGATCGGGACCCACGAAGCGCTGAGTCTGGCGATCTCCGATCACACTGGCATACCGCCCAAAAAGGTCCGGCTCTACCAGGAGATCGCCTGGATCGTCATGGGGCTGTCGTTGGGTTCCCAGTTCGGTATCGGCACGTTTGCCGTCGCCCTGTTCATCGGTCCGGCCATTTCCGCAGGCGCCCGTTCGGTCGGTCGGGTGCTCATGGCGTTGTCCAGTGCCATAGAGGCACCAGAAGTCGCTGCTCACGTTGGCAGTGTGGGGTACTAGCGTCCCCAGGAGACCACCAGCTCGGCCGGTTTACGGAAGATCTTGCCCTCTGGTCCCTCTGACTGTACGAGCGTCAGTTCGCCGAGCTCTTCCGCCACGGCCGTGAAGGCAGTTATTGCCTCCAACCGGGCCAGGTGGGGTCCGATGCAGGCGTGTGGACCTCGGGCAAAGGTGAGGTGGCGGCCTCGTTCCGGCCGGTCGATATCGAACCGGTCCGGGTCGGGGAAAACAGTTGGATCCCGATTTGCTTGGCGAAGCGCAACGATTACCAAAGCTCCCTTGGCTATCTCGATACCATTCACGCACGTAGTCACCGTGGCGTAACGATCTACTCGGCTGGCGGCCGGTTCGAGTCGGAAGGATTCCTCGATGGCGGACGGGACAAGTTGCGGATCGGCGAGGCAGCGGCGATACGTCGTGGAGTCGCCCAACAGGTGCCAGAACAAGTTGGCAATCGATCCGTCAACCGTTTCGATCCCGCCAAACAGGACCACTGCAGCGTTGGAGGCGAGAGCCGCCGGGCTTTGCTGGGGGATCGGCAAAGCTGCCGCCGTAACCGCCCGTTCCAATTCCCTCATCGCTTCAGTCGCGACCGCCGGAGGCAGTTCGCCGGCGCTGACCGCGTCGACACCCGTCACGATGTCTCGATACCACGCCAATAGAGTGGCCGGCTCGACGGCGAGGCCCAGCAGTTCGATCATCACTGCTACAGCGAGCGGACCGGTGAGGGCGGTGCGGAGATCGGCGGAAGAAGATCCAGATTGCCTCAGATCACTGACCAGGTCATCGCAGACCCGGCTCACCGTCTTCTCGGCGTGAGATCTGGTTGCACCGCTGGTCAGAAATCGAGCCCATGGTTCCCGGTGAGCGCGATGCCGAGCCCCATCCGTGGACAGCATCGACTCACCAACGATCCTGCCGGTGCTGAAACGGGGGTCATCCACCGTGAAGGTCACGGGGTCACGCATCACGGCAAGACACTCGGGGTAGGTGGTAATCACACAAACCATCAGGGCCACTATGGCGGCTGGACCCGTCAACGGGACGTGCGGCCGCTAACTACACTTGTCGGGATGTCCAAACGGTACGTGGTGCAGACATTCGGCTGCCAGATGAATGAGCACGATTCCGAACGCATCGCCGGACTCCTCGAATCCGATGGGTACGAGAAAACCAACGACCAATCAGACGCCGACGTCATTGTGCTGAACACCTGTTGCATCAGGGAAAACGCCGACAACAAGCTCTATGGAGCCCTCGGCAACATGAAACGGTTGAAAGACAAGAACCCGGATCTGCAGATCATGGTGGGGGGCTGTCTGGCGCAGAAGGACAAGGAGATGATCCAGCAGAAGGCTGGTCATGTCGACGTGGTCTTCGGCACCCACAACGTCCACCGAGCCGGCGAGCTTCTCAACCAAGCCCGCAGTAGTGGTCCGGTCACCGAGATTTGGGAGGCTGCCGATCCCGACGAGGCATTTGCCTCAGCTCTCCCCGCCAAACCGGAATTGGATTACAAGGCATGGCTCACGATCCAGGTGGGATGTGACAACTCCTGTGCCTTCTGCATCGTTCCCTCGGTTCGGGGTGAGGAGATCTCTCGCCCGGCCGAGGACATCGTGGCCGAGGCGGAACGGCTAGCCGGCGCGGGGGTGTCTGAGATAACCCTGCTAGGGCAGAACGTGAACAGTTACGGGAGAGACCTTGCGCTCAAAGCCCGCCATGCGGGCAACCCCGATGTGAAGCTGCGGCCCGCCTTCGCCAACTTGCTGCGGTCTGTTGCTGCGGTTGAGGGAATTCGACGGCTTCGATACACCTCGCCACACCCGAAAGACATGACCACAGATG
>JABDOU010000310.1 GCA_013043085.1 Acidimicrobiia bacterium | reverse complement strand
CTACGGGACTCCCGCACCTTTCATGGACTCATGGACCGTCCAGAATTCAGCCGAGCGAAGCCGGCACGGTTGGCACCGATGGCATGTTTGACAGGGTTCTGACTCGCATACCGCGATGGATACGTGCCTGACCGAATCAACTCCCAACCTTGTCCCCCTGCAGGACGCCAGGTAACGTGAATACGGCCGTCAGGAGTATTGGTGGAGCTACCAGCACGGGGTCTTCGGCCTCGAGATATCGACACGTTCTCGGCGGTGGCGCGGGCACTGCTGCCTGCCCTGGCCGACGACGATCCGTTCCTCGCCGTCTCCATCGAGGATTTGGGTGTACGCGCTCGATTCCCTGACCTCTTTGCCAGGATCGCTCCGGCCGAGCAACGCGAACTCCTGTTGGCGTTGCGGCTGCTCGGATCGCGAGCCGGTGGTGCCGCACTCCACGGGATACCGAGGCCTTTCACGGATCTCTCACCCGAGACGGCAGAACGATCGCTCCAGCGGATGGCAACGCACCGGCTACTGCCTCCCCGCCAGATCTTTGGATCCCTGAAGAAGCTCACCGGATTCCTTGCGGCATCCGGCAACCCGATCTCACGGGTGGCCATGCACTACCCCGACCCCGGACCTCCCCCTCGCACGCAACGGCGGATCTCGGCGACGGTGATCGATGAATCAACCGAGCTCACGTGTGATGTGGTGATCGTTGGTTCAGGAGCAGGTGGTGGTGTGGCGGCAGGCGTTCTCGCGGAGGCCGGGCTGGACGTCGTTGTCCTCGAAAAGGGCGGCCTGCGAACAGAAGCCGATTACACACACGACGAAGCTGAGGCGTATGAGCACCTCTACCTCGACGCAGCACTCGGAGCCACTGACGACAAAGGCATCGGACTTCTAGCAGGGTCGTGTGTCGGTGGCGGCACCGTCGTGAACTACACGACCTCTTTTGCAACGCCAGACAGCATCCGTGCCGAATGGGACCGCATCTCAGGATTCCACAGCCTGTTTTCGGGTCCCGAGTATGAGGCCGCATCACAGGCCGTGAAACGCCGTATCAACGCCAATGACTATTCGGGGCTGCCATCGAGCTCTGACGCCCTCATGGAAAAGGGACTGCGTGAACTCGGGTGGCACGTTGGATCCCAGGAGCGAAACGTCACCGCTTGCCCCCAGGACGATTCATGCGGATTCTGTGTCATGGGGTGTCGTCTCGGTGCCAAACAATCGACGCTCGTCACCTGGTTGGAAGATGCATTCAACCTGGGCGCCCGAATTGTCGCCGACGCCGATGTACGCTCCATCCTCACGTCCGGTGGTCGCGCAACCGGAGTTACGGCCGACGTCAACGGACACGCCGTGACCGTGCACGCACGCGCCACGGTCCTGGCAGCCGGAGCGCTGAACTCGCCTGCCATCATGCTCCGCAGCGGACTGGATCACCCGGCCGTTGGAGAGAATCTCCGCCTGCACCCCGTGACCGTGGTGTGGGGTCGTTATCGGGATGAAATTCACCCCTGGTCCGGCACCATGCAATCTCGATATTCGGACCACATCGCCGATCTCGACGACAACGGCTACGGCATCAAAATCGAGACGGGACCGGCCCATCCGGCCCTGGTGGCCGCTCTCGTTGGTTGGGGTGGAGGTGAGCAGTACAAGCGCCACCTCGCTGATTACCGCCACTGGTCTCCGATCGCTGCCATCCTGCGAGATCGGGATCCAGGCACCGTGACAACCCGCCGCAATGGAGATCCCCGCTGGTCGTATCGGGTTTCGAACCGGGACCAGGCCATGGTGCGGGCGGGAGTGGCGGCTGCTGCAACCATTCATGCAGCCTCAGGAGCCACCGAAATCATGTCAAATACCCTCGTCCCGGTCACGTGGAAACCTGACCGTGCTCCGCTTGGTGATTTCCTCACCGCCGTCGACGGCGTTGGCTATGGCTCACATCAAACAACATACGGCTCCTGGCACCAGATGGGCACGCTACGCATGGGCAGCGATCCCGCCACGTCCGCGGTCGATGCTCATAATGAAGTACACGGCACGCGAGATCTCTACGTGATGGATGGATCGACGTTTCCAACGGCCTCGGGCGTGAATCCCATGATCACGATCGAAACTATCGCACACAGGGCGGCTTCTACCCTGGCTGCAAAGCTGACTTGATCAGGTTTCAGCCGTAGATGCGATCGTTGGTTTCTGGATCGAAGAAATGCAATTTGGTCGTGTCGATCACGAGGCGGAGCAGATCTCCGCTGGAGACAGGCACGTCGGAGGACAGGCGGGCTGTCATCGAGGTGTTGTCACCGAGCACCGATGGATCCTGACCTGTGTCTGCCAGCAGCTCTTCGATGTCGGGAGTTATGACAGGCCGGGTTGGCAGGTGATAGTGAGCAAAGCTCTCGTATCCGAGCACCTCGACCACATCGACCTCGGCTGAAACCGTTCGACCCTCCGGTTCCGATCCAACCATACGGGCGTCTTCGAAAGCTGATGGACGGATACCCATGATGACTTCCTGACCGGCGTAGTTGGCAAGCTTTGGGCTATTGGTGAGGAGTTCGGGCGGCAACCTCAGGGTTTCGCCTGCGAGTGAAGCTGTCAGTCCGCCTGCGCCGTCGCTCTCCAGGTGGGTGTAGACGAAGTTCATCGCTGGACTGCCGATGAATCCGGCGACGAACATATTGTCCGGGTATTGGAACAACGCGAAGGGTGTATCGATCTGCTGAACTGTGCCCTTGCGGATAACCGCCACCCGGTCGCCGAGCGTCATCGCCTCAACCTGGTCGTGCGTCACATAGATCGTGGTGGTTCCGAGCCGCTTGTGTAGCAAGCTCAGCTCGGTACGCATCTGGACGCGCAACTTGGCGTCGAGGTTCGACAGGGGTTCGTCCATCAAGAATGCAGCCGGCTCGCGCACGATGGCCCGTCCCATGGCTACCCGCTGGCGCTGGCCACCCGACAGGGCCTTCGGCTTGCGGTGCAAATAATCGGTGATCTCGAGCGACCGTGCGGCATCTTCGACTCTGGCGTTGATCTCATCCTTCGGCATGTTGCGAAGCTTGAGGCCGAAGGCCATGTTGTCGAAAACGGTCATGTGGGGGTAGAGCGCATAGGTCTGGAAAACCATGGCGATGTCGCGGTCTTTGGGTGGAACATCGTTGACGACCCGATCACCAATGCTGACTTTCCCTTCGGAGATCTCCTCGAGCCCGGCCACCATTCTCAGAAGAGTCGATTTACCGCATCCGGAGGGGCCGACAAGGACGAGGAACTCTCCATCGGCGATGTCGATGTTTACACCCTGGACAGCACGCGTTCCGTCCGGGTAGATCTTGCCGACTTCTTCCATCGTGATTCCGGCCACCAAAACCTCCTACGGGATAACCGCTCGACAGGATATCACTCGGGTCTTGGATAAGCCAGTAGAGCCGCAGCACATAGGCAACGCAGGCCCCCACCGCTATGCTGACGCCCGCAGCCAGGTGCTGACCACCATTCGGAGGTGGTGTAATAGGTAACACAGCTGGTTCTGGTCCAGTCGTTGGGGGTTCGAGTCCTCCCCTCCGAGCGGACCTCTATTGAGGTACCAAGCCGAACACCATGCCACCGAGGCACCAATCGGCACCCACGGCCCCGTCGTCTAGCGGCCCAGGACGCTGCCCTCTCAAGGCAGTAACGCCGGTTCAAATCCGGTCGGGGCTACCAATGTCAATTACCCGCCCATCGGGCGGGTAATTGACATTGGCCACCCAACGGATCCGGACTGGTATTACTACGCCTTGAGAGGGC